>VFKQ01000344.1 GCA_009885445.1 Anaerolineaceae bacterium
CACGTTTACAGCCAATTTCGCTGTTCGGTGGTCTCGATGCACCGCCTACCCTTCGACAAGCTCAGGACATCGCTCGACCAGCAGCGTTCTTTTGGAGAAACTGTCAGGTAGCTAGAAACTTCAAGAATTTTTCCGTTCATGTTCGACTCCTTTTGTCGTTGATATGAACGGAAGTATAGATTTGGTTGTGAAGTGAGTGTGAAGGATGTGGGGAAGGATTGTTTTAGTCGAGCGTTCGTGTTCGGGCGCGTTGTGATCTACCACGAAGGATTTCCGGGGCAATGCGGCAATGTTAGTTTATATATTACGCAACCCGAACGCGTTGAATCGCAAATTTTGAGATCGTAGGTCATCTTCACGATTCCAACACATGCCACAATCTTTTTGCCATAACTGTTAAAACCATCATTAAAGCATCTGACTCTCTCGCCGGGTCGCCCATCTGATTGGATCGAATAGAGAACCTGTATACCACCATCAAAAGTTTTGATGGCTTGTTCCCCGTATTTCAAGTCCTGAGCTTTCAACAATTCGAACGTAGCATTCGGGTTAACAAAGATCAAATTCTCGGGTCGCTTGTTCCTGCAAAAGGAACTGGTTTGATCTGGAACTGGGGTTGCGGTTGGGATGGCTGTTGGTGTGGAAATGGCGCGTTGTAACCGGCTGGTGGGTATTGTATTATTTGTCAGAAATAGCTGGAAAACAGTTGCCGTAAAGTCTGGCCATGTCGCGGTCCCGAAGATAAGAATTGGGGTAGTCGTTCCTACGGAGTAAACAAGTGTTGCCGAGGCTGTCGGGGCGGGAAAAGTTTGTCTGTCAGTCGCATTGACGGCAAACAATGGCTCGCTCACGCCTGCCTTGTAGACAATGAGGGCGATACCTGCAATGACCAACAGATTGAGGGTGGCGAAGGTACGAAATACGATTTTTCCTTTCATAGTTCAATCCACAGAAAATTTGCCTTTGGGTTATTCGGTTTCAAGAGTTCCAGAAGTTCCTTGATTGCTACACATTCCTTGAATGTCGGAATCATGATTTATCCAGTGGCCACTGTAATTCAACCCGTCCTCTTTAGCCTCCTACCCCCCCAAACCCCTTTGGCACATCCGCATAGACTCCGCGCATTTCGGGCGGCAGCGCGGCGGCGAGACTAAACATGACGCGATCGGTAAGAGCGATAGCTGTCTCTTCGGGGTGCGGGAGGATGGGAGGCAACAGGATAACAGTCACCCGTGTGCGGCGCGGAAAGAGGCGGAAGAATTTGTCGGAGCCGATAATCGCCATCGGCACAATGGGACTGTTCGTCTGAATCGACAGGCGCGCGGCCCCAGTGCGGGCCACGATTAGGCCGTGTCCGCGTGAACGAGTGCCTTCGGGGAACATGCCCAGAGTCTGCCCGTGCGCGAGGACTTTGAGCGCGTGGTTGTAGGCCCATGAATCTTTTTTGTCGCGGCTGACGGGGAACGCGCCCATGTTGCGGAAGAGCGCGTCGGTGAGCCGGTTGCGGAATAATTGTTCCTTGCCCATGTAGAAGATCGGACGCGGCAACGAGAATTGCATCGGGAAAATATCAAAGTTGGTGACGTGATTGCAAGCCACGATCACCGCTCCCTCGCGCGGAAAGTTTTCGAGTCCGCGCACTTGCAAGTCCATGAGCGGGACGAAGAGCCCGCGCACAAAAGCGACCATGAATTTGCGGATGGGCGTGGCGTGAAAATAGAAACGCTTGGCGTCGCGGGGGTCGGTCTCGCTGGTGGCGGAGGTGGATAATTCCATGAGATGATTGCGGTTATACTTGGCCGAAATTGAGCAAAAATCGTCCGCAGATTGCGCGGATTAGGCAGGTTAAATTTTGTTCTGAACACTATAACCCCAGGAGTTGCAAATGGACACAACAATTGAAAGCATTTCAGCCTTAGAGATTCTCGATTCGCGCGGAAACCCGACCGTGGAGGTGGAAGTGCGCCTGATGGACGGCGCGTGGGGACGCGCGGCGGTTCCTTCGGGGGCCTCAACGGGTGAGCACGAGGCGCTCGAAATGCGCGACGGCGACAAGAAACGCTTCGGCGGCAAAGGCGTGCTGAAGGCCGTTGCCAACGTGAACGACATCATCTCAGACGAACTCTTCGGCATGGACGCCGCTGACCAGCGCGGCATCGACATGGCCATACTCGAATTGGACGGAACCCCCAACAAGTCGAAGCTGGGCGCGAACGCGATTTTGGGCGTCAGTCTCGCGGTGGCGAAGGCGGCGGCCAATTCGTTTGGACTGCCGCTGTATCGCTATCTCGGCGGAGTCGGCGCGCATGTATTGCCCGTGCCGATGATGAACATTATGAACGGCGGCGCACACGCGGCCTGGCAAAGCACCGACATGCAAGAGTTCATGGTCATGCCCCTCGGCGCGGACTCGTACAGCGAAGGTCTGCGCTGGGGCGCCGAAATTTATCACGCGCTCAAAGCGGTGTTGAAAGAAAAAGGATATTCGACTCTCGTGGGTGATGAAGGCGGATACGCGCCCGCGTTGAAAGCAAATGAAGAGGCGCTCGAAGTC
>VFKQ01000115.1 GCA_009885445.1 Anaerolineaceae bacterium
GCTTTGACTTCAATTGGTTTAATCATCGCAACCTCACAAAAAAATCATGGCGCATGTTGATGCGCCATGATTCGTAATTTACACACTCGGCTCAGGCGTAACTTCGATAACGTCGGCGCGTGTGAGCACGATCTCGCCGTCTTCGCCCACATCCACGTGGACTGAGTCGCCGTTGGCGAATTCGCCGGAGAGCACGCGGTCGGAGAGCGGATCTTCGACGCGTTGCTGAATGACGCGGCGCAAAGGTCGCGCACCAAACTCGGGGTCGAAGCCCTGGTCAGCGAGGGCCGAAAGCGCCTCGGGTGTGGCAGTCAGGGCCAGTTCGTGGTCCTTCAAGCGCAAAGTCACTTTGGCTAATTCAATGGCGACGATCTGTTGAATATCTTCCTTGCTCAACTGGCGGAAGATGACGGTTGCATCCACGCGGTTAATAAACTCGGGGCGGAAGGCGCGCTTAAGTGACTCGTTCAACTTCTTGCGCATCTCGTCGTACGAAACTTTTTCTGCATCGGCTTCATCGCGTTTAACTTGGAAGCCCAAACCTGTCTGACTCTTGATCAAGTCCGCGCCGATGTTGGAGGTCATGACGATGATGGCGTTGCGGAAATCCACCTTGCGGCCTTTCGCGTCGGAGAGATGTCCCTCCTCCATAATTTGCAAGAGCATGTTGTGTACTTCAGGATGCGCCTTCTCGATTTCGTCGAACACGATGATGGAATACGGTCGGCGGCGCAGGGCCTCGGTGAGTTGACCGGCGTCTTCGTAGCCAACATATCCGGGAGGCGCACCCACTAAACGCGCGGCGGTGTGGCGCTCCATGAATTCAGACATGTCCAATTGAATGGCGGCGTCTTCACTGCCGAACATAAATTTGGCGAGAGACTTGGTCAGCTGAGTCTTGCCGACGCCTGTGGGGCCGAGGAACATGAACGAGCCAATCGGACGCTTCGGGTCTTTCAACCCGGCGCGGGCGCGCCTTACGGCCCGCGAGATGGCCACGATGGCATCTTCCTGCCCGATGATCGACTGACGTAGTTCGTCTTCCATTTTAAGAAGGCGTTGCGACTCGGCCTCGGCCAGTTGCATCAGCGGAACGCCCGTCCACATCGAAACAACTTCGGCAATATCTTCCGCCGAGACAACGGGGCTATTGGCGCGGTCCCATGCTGAGCGCATGCGCTCGAGCTGGCCTTCGAGGTCGCTGGTTTTGTCGTCCCATTGCTTGACCTCGTCGGCGTTGCCTTCTTCTTGCGCGAGACTGCGGTTTTGGCGGGCGGAGCGCAACTGGCCGAAGAGGTCTTTCGCCTGTTTGGCGGCGGGACTCTTGTACATGCGCACG
Source organism: Anaerolineaceae bacterium (assembly GCA_009885445.1). GTDB lineage: Bacteria > Chloroflexota > Anaerolineae > Anaerolineales > Villigracilaceae > Denitrolinea. Next base: position 1,340 of record VFKQ01000115.1, read on the forward strand.
CGCGAGGACGATTCGTCAATCAAGTCAATGGCTTTGTCGGGTAGAAATCTTTCAGTTACATAACGGGAGGAAAGGTTGGCCGCGGCGCTGAGGGCTTCGTCTGAAATGACGAGGTGGTGATGTTCCTCGTAGGCCGAGCGGATTCCTTTGAGAATCTCGATGGTCTCTTCGATGGAGGGTTCGTCCACTTGAACGGGTTGGAAGCGACGCTCGAGGGCGGCGTCTGATTCGATGTACTTGCGATATTCGTCCAGCGTGGTGGCGCCGATGACTTGCAGTTCGCCGCGCGAGAGGGCGGGCTTGAGGATGTTGGCCGCGTCTACCGAGGAGCCGGCCGCGCCAGCGCCGACGAGCATGTGGACTTCATCTATAAATAGAATCGCGCCGGTTTGTTTGAGTTCGTCAATGACGCGCTTGAGGCGCTCTTCAAATTGTCCGCGATACATGGTGCCGGCCACGAGCGAGCCAACATCGAGTTGTAATAATCTTTTGTTCATTAATGGGGCGGGGACGTCGCCGTCAATGATGCGTTGGGCGAGGCCCTCGACGATGGCTGTCTTGCCGACGCCGGGTTCGCCAATGAGGGCGGGATTATTTTTTGTGCGCCGCGCCAGAATTTGGATGACGCGTTCGATTTCCATTTGACGGCCGATGACCGGGTCGAGTTTTTTCTCTTCGGCGGCGGCGGTGAGATCGGTGGCGAGTTGGTCGATGAGCGGGGTTTTCTGCCCGGGCTGGTTACCCCGCGCGGGTTGGACAGGCCCGGCCGGGGCGAGTCCGGATGCGGATTCGTTGAGCACGCGGCGGGTCTGCCTGCGCACCTGGTCGGGCGTCACGCCGAGTCGACGCAGGACATCCATGGCGGTACTTTCGATGCGCACGAGGGCCAGCAAAATATGTTCGGTGCCGATGTAGTGATGGCCGAGGCGGCGGGCTTCGTCTACGGCGAATTCGAGGACTTGTTGGGTTTCGGGGGAGAGTTCGACTTTGACGCCGCTGAAGCGGCCGTCGCCGGAAACGCGGTGGACCATTTCGCGGACGCGCGCGGGTTCGAGGCCCAGCTCACGCAGGACGCGACCCGCGACGCCGCCTTCTTCGTCGGCTAGGCCGAGGAGTAGGTGTTCGGTGCCGATACTGCCTTGATGGGCGCGTTCGGCTTCGGTGTGCGCAAGGCTTAATACGCGGCGTGCTCTTTGTGTGAAGCGTTCCATGCCTGCCATGATTTTTTCTCCATTTGATTCAGAGGCAACAATAACTGTTGGCATTCTACCAAACAACGCAGGGGATTCGGTGTTTGAATATGATTAGAGTTTGTTTGCAACTCAGGCAGTACCCTCGGCACGTTGACGAATGTTGCGCGCTTTGTTTTGCAAGGCTTGAAAGAAATCGGACTCGACGATTTCGTTCAGTTGTTGGTTACGTTTCATCTGGTCTATCTCGATGTGCAGACTTTCGATCTGGCGTTTGTAGCCCGCCTCGCGTTTGCGGAGCGTGGCAATGGCGCGCTCTATTAATGTGTAAAGTAGTCCTGTTATAAGGGAGGCCACCAGCGTTTGGACGAAATACACCATCTCAACCCTCTGGGGATAGACGCGCATGCCCAGGCGGATGCCGAGCAGGCAGGCATAACCTTCGGGGATGCCTGCCAATATGTATAAACCGATTCGGGCCGCGGCCCAGTTCCACGATTGGACAGCGCGTTCCTTAATGATCCAGCGCTCAATAGAATACAGGATGATCAGTCCAGAGACGAACACTCCCCCGCCGCCATAAAAGAGAACCTTCAGCATGGTGGGCAGGAACGGATAGCCCCACAGAAGATTTTGAAAGGCCGCGCCAGTCCAACTGCTAGTGATTCCTATGAGTAGAATCATGCTTGACCCAACGACGACCAGCCGCGTTAGCAGGTTATTGGCAAAATGATCGAGAAATTTTTCAAGCATGCAGGCCTTCCTTTCAGATCGTTATCGGTGGTCGCCATCGCCTTGGATTTTACCGCGCGCCTGCCTGTCGAGCAGTTTTGCCAGGTTGGCTTCGGCGACATCCTCGAGGGAGATATCCAACTCGGTGCAGACTTGGGCAATGTACCAGAGCACGTCGCCCAACTCAGCTTGAAGCGCGGCGCGGGCTTCGTCGTTAATCTCGCCGTTTTTATCGCGGAAAATTTTTTTGATCTTGCCGGCCACTTCGCCGGCTTCGTTGACCAGCCCGAGGGTGGGATAAATTACGGAATGTCCAATGGAGGGATATTGCGCGGTGGCACGCGAGTTGGTTTGATATTCAGAGAAGTTCATGATGTTATCCTTTCCCCCATTATAAACAAAAGCGCCACGCGCCCAATGGTTCAGGTGCGCGGCGCTCTGAATCAAGCGGCTACAGCTATTTCAGATCGTCCTTAATATCAGTGATCAGGTAGAGCAGGAAGTTGGCGCTATTCTCAGTAGTTGGCGATGAAGTGAAAATGCTCCACTGCGCTATCAAGTCTTTGTCATTCGTTGCTGTGATCATTGTATCCAGCACAAGAAAGTCCTCTGTAGTCTTCACAGTTAAAAATGCATACAAGGCTTCCGTCTTCTTGCTGGCCGAAGCAATCTTAGCCTGCAGTTCTTTGCCTTGATCTTGTGACTTCGTCAGGTCAGACTGTGCTTTGGCGAGGTCTGCCTGCGCTTTTTCGAGATCGGTTTTGGTTTGCGCGAGGTCAGAGGCGAGTTGAGCATTATCCTTTGTAAGCGAATCATATTTTCCCTGCAAAGTTGCCAGGTCTGTCTGCGCAACAGCCAGTTCGCCGCTGGTTGCGGTCAATTTGGAGTTGGTCTGGAAACCCCAAAAACCCACTCCCAACAGCGCTAGAACGAGCACAATCATAACAATGGTCTTCATCATCGAACTCTTGTCAGATTTAGGACCTGCGTTCATCGTATCGTTTTGCATTTTTACCTCCTTAAGGTAAATTGAAAAAGGGTTGACTCTGCCTGCTTTCGAAATGGTAAACGTTCACCATTTACCAGTGATTCCACTGTAACTTATGTTGTTTTAATAAACTGCCAAAAAGTGTCGATTTATCCAAATTGACCTAATGCGCCGCTCCGCCCACGCCTGCCACAAGGACATTGCCCACCCCGGGCAGGGTGCGCAACTTCGACTCCGCCTCCTCCCGCGCCCCAAGCGGGCA
>VFKQ01000185.1 GCA_009885445.1 Anaerolineaceae bacterium
TCGCGAGTCATCTCGGCTTCGAGGGTGCGGCGCACGGCGTCGATTAAATTGATTCTGGTTAGATCTGGTTGGGGCACGGCGCCGCCGTGCCCGTACGATGCTGGGGCTGCGAACAAATGACTCGTGACTGAATCCGCTTCGGGGTCGGGCGACGAGGCGACGAATTCGTAGGCGGCGCGCACCTCGGCTTCGGCGTCCGCTGTGAGGGCGGGCCAATCCAAATCGGGTAAAAATTTCTTGAGTCGAGTCAGCGGGTCGCGCTTCACGTCGTTACGTTTTTCGCTTTCCGTTTTATAAGATTGATCGTCAATAAACGTGTGACCCGAAATGCGCGGCACACGCAAGTGCAAAAGGCAGGGCCCCTTGCCCGCACGGACATGTGCTAGCGCGGCAGAAATTTTTTGCGGCGCGTCTTCGGGGTCAGCGCCGTCGCCATCAATGATGAGCAGGTTTTTGAAATTTTTTAAATTCGCAGAAAAATTTGCATTCGGCGATTGCAACTCGGAGCGCACCGAGATGGCGAAGGAATTATCTTCAATAAAAAATAGCATGGGAATTTTGCGCGTGGCCGCAATATTCAGCGCGGACCAAAATCCGCTTGTCGCCACCGAGCCTTCGCCACCGTGCGCGATGACGATGGCCTTGTCCCACTCTTTATTTTTTAGCACATCACGATGATATTGAATCGCCTGCGCCCAGCCCGCCGCGGGTGTGTACTGCGCGCCCACGTCGCCGGAGGAGGGCAGAACCGTGATACTTTGATTTTGAATATTTAAATCTTTCTTCGTGCCCTTCGTTTCTTCGCGGTGAAAGGTTTTTGGTCGCATCGAAAAAACAACGCCCACATCACGCCCCTCGGAGGGCGAACCCGTTTTGGCCATGCCCGCGGCGAGCGCCTCGCGGACGGTGAGTCCGGCGGCGAGCATCAGCGGGCGCGAGCGATAATAAACCGTGGCGGCGTCGTGCGGGTGCGTGAGTTGCAGGGCCAGCAGAATCTGCGAAAGCTCGTGCCCCTTGGCCGAGAATTGATAAGGCACTTTGCCGACGGGCGCGAGTTCGCGTTCTTCGAATTCGTCGAGTTTACGTGAAAGTACAAGGAGGCGGGCGACACGCGCCCAATCGGGGGAGGTAGTTTTCTTTGGCATGGCTGATCGAACTTGATTTTACTTGTAAAACAATTCGCCCAGCAGTTGAACTACTGGACGAACGATGGTCAATATTTTTTGCCACGGATTTCACAGATTTTCACTGCTTTATTTAAACTCCGTGCAACTCCGTGCAACTCCGTGTAATCCGTGGCTAAGGCATTTATGATTTAGGTATCGCGTTCTTGATGAACTCGGCCATGTCGCGCTTCATGGCTTTCAGCGAGGGCAGGTGGATGTACATCATGTGACCGGCTTCGTAGTATTCCATGCTCACATTGCCACGCAGAGATTCGTCCAGTCCGAGATGATTGAAGGTGTGCTCGCTGGCGAAGTAGGGCGTGCCGAGGTCGTAGTAGCCGTTGGCGACGTAAATTTTTAGATACGGGTTAATCGTCATAGCTTTGCGCAGAGTCTCAGCCACGTAAATAGACTGGCCTTCAAATTCTTTGAACGACCAGGGATGCACTTTCTCGCTCAGAATTTCATAGGGCAAATCAGATTCAAATTTCAACTCGGCACGGATGTATTCATAGAACGCGGCGGTGTACGGCGCGAGCACCGTCGTCAGCAGGGGATCGTATTCGGCCTGCTCGGTCACGCCCGAGCGGTCGCGACCGGTGAGGCGCGAGTCGAGTCGGCCCACGGTCAGTCCGCGTTCGCGCAAAAGTTCCTTGAAGAATTGCTGATCCTTGATTCTCAAGTTCGAGCGTTCGATAAAGGTGGAAGAGAGTCCGGTGTAGCGCGCCAGTTTTTCAACAACGCTCACGCGCTCCTCGGGGGTCAGCGCGTCGCCTTTCAATAAGGCGGACGCATACTCGCCCAATGCAAACTTCTCCACTTCAACCAGCAATGTTTCAAGCGGCAGTTTTAGAGTCAGCGCATTGTGATACCAGGCCGTCGCCGCGTAGGCGGGCAGGAACATGATGTAAGGCGTGTCGTTGCCAATGGCAAAGTCAATTGTTGAAAAATCGAGCACAGACGAGATGAGCATAATGCCGTTGAGCATCATGCCGTGACGATCAAACAAATAACCCGAAAGGCCTGCGGCGCGCGTGGTGCCATAACTTTCGCCCGCCAAAAATTTCGGTGAGAGCCAGCGTCCGTAGCGCGTGGTGTACAAGCGGATGAAATCGCCGACCGACTCAATATCTTTTTTGAAGCCGTGATATTCCACCGGCTTTTGTCCCTCTGCGGCGCGGCTGTAACCCGTGCTGACCGGGTCAATGAAAACCAGATCGCTTTGGTCGAGCAATGAATATTCGTTGTCGGTTAATGCGAATGGCGGCGGCGGCATATTGCCGTCATCCTGCATCACCACGCGGCGCGGACCGAGCACCCCGAGATGCAACCACACCGACGCGGAGCCGGGTCCGCCGTTGAATGAAAACGTAACCGGACGTTTGGATTTGTTCGTCACGCCGTCTTTTGTGTAAGCGACGAAGAAAATCTGCGCCCGCGCCTTTTCGCCCTCGGCCTCTTTCTCGCGGTCAGCGGGCTCCTCTTTCAGAATCATCGTCCCCGCTGTGACGGTGTACTTCACAGCCTTGCCGCCAATTTTCACACTGTGCTGAGACACAACGAGATTGTCTTTGGGCGTGGGCTTTTCCTCTTTTTTCTCTTCGGGGGTTTTGTCTTTGTTTTCAGCCATTTTGGTCTCCATTTTTTTATCCTGGATTCAAGTATGGAATATTTGATCAAGATTTACAAAGTCAACGCGCGAGGTCAGATCCAGGCTGAGCGGGGTGACAGCCACGTGCCGGTTTATGCGCATGGCGTGCAAGTCCGTGCCCGCCGGCTCAGCATTTAGATCAGCCGCTTCTTTATATCCCACTGTGCCGATAACATCCCATGAGTTGCGCTCGGGCTTGAGCGAGTCGTAATAACGCTGGCGCGTCAGGCGGGTCAGTTCCCATGCCGTTTCAGGAGTTGCATCTGAAGGCACTTCCAATTTAAGTACGTTCACATCTGCGGGGAATTTTCTTTCCAGTAAGAGTTTCGCAAATAAAGCCACAAAGTGCGCCGCCGCAGAAAAATCCACTTCGCGTGAATACGAGAGGTGATAGCGCACATCTGCTTGCAAAGACACTGCCAATGCAGGGATGCCCATAGAGGCCGCTTCGAGCGCGGCGCCCACCGTCCCCGAGGCGGTAATGCCGGTGCCGATATTTTCTCCGTAATTGATTCCCGAGACGACGAGGTCGGGCATCTGGGGCATGATCTCCAAAACCCCGTGCAGGACTGCCTGGGCCGGGCTGCCCCCGATGGAATGGGTGCGCCATTCCTGGCCATGCACCCTCAGCGTTTCCACTTGAATCAAACCATCTGAGCCTGCTGGCAAACTGCGTCCCATGCCCGAAGATTGTTCGCGTGGCGCCGCCACGGTGACAAAGCCCAGGTGGGCGAGTGCCTCCGCCGCCGCCCATAGGCCCGGTGAACGAATGCCATCATCATTGGTGAGTAGAATTTGTTTTGGGGTCATGATATAAAAAAAGAGCGGGGAATCCGCTCCTTTTAATGGTGCCCCTGGCGCGACTCGAACACGCGACCTTTTGGTCCGCAACCAAACGCTCTAATCCACTGAGCTACAGAGGCAATTGCGAACGACATTCTAATGTAGTTTAGGAGACGGGTCAAGCCGAATGTGGAAAATGAAAGGTTAATCTCGTGCACTCTATGGCGGAGCTAAAATTATAGCCATTACTTTATAGTGTGCATGCAAAGGTTGTCACCCGATTCAGACTTCGGAAATCTTTAAGAGGTATCTTCGTTTTAGGCGCATCCATGGAGATTTCCGAAGTCTTTACGCCGAGTCTCTGACATGGTTTGCGTGCACATACTTTATAGGCCTCCATTAGAAATTGTGCAAAACTGGAACCAATTGTTGCGCAGTTTCGTCCGCGTACCATGCTAAATCCCCGCGCCTGCTTGACCCAGCCTAGCCCTCACGGTACAATGACCGCCGTGCGGGTGTCGCCAAGTGGTAAGGCATCAGCCTTCCAAGCTGATATTCGCGGGTTCGAATCCCGCCACCCGCTTACTTTTGTCGCCAAACAGCACGGGCCCGTGGCGCAGTGGTTAGCGCAGGCGACTCATAATCGCTTGGTCGCTGGTTCGAATCCAGCCGGGCCCACACACTTGGTCGTGGCCTCCGTTGAGGAGATGGTATTCGAAACCAGCCGGGCCCACTGCACCAATGCTTAAAATGACATTATCATGCGTTGCAGGGTTGTGTGATGGGGGATACAATTGCAAATGATACAGTAACTGAAAACCCCTTGAGCCAGCAAGTATTTGAATCGGAGGAACCATGCGTTTGAAATATTCCACCCCATTTGTTCGCACCGCCCTGCACAGCATAGCTATTTTGGCTTTGTTGGCTGGTTTAACCGTCAATGTTTCCACAGCCTATGCGGCGGCGCCTAGCAACAACGAGTTTGCCGCCGCCAAAAAAATGTTGGCGAATACCACTGCCTCGATCGCGGATATTAACACCGCCAGTAGCAATGCTACAGACCCGGTCAATTCTTGTGGATTGGATGCCGGTGAAGAATCGGTTTGGTATTCGTTTGCGCCGCTCGCTTCTGGCGAGCTTACTTTGACAACAGCGAACTCAGCCTATGACACCATTATGACGCTTTGGAAGGAAGACGCGTCTGCGCCGGGCGATCCCTCGGCCCTGCTTGAGATTCGCTGTAATGATAACGACCCGCGCGTAATTAGCAGGAAGACTTCTTATTTGAGCATACCCATCCGTGGCGGCGTGAAATATTACATTGAAATAGTACGCAAGACGGGTGCTGCTTCCTCCTCGCCCGATGCGCTATCTTTCGCGCTCGCCTTCGCCACCAAGCCTATTGCTTTCCAAAACTGGTTTGACCCGGCACCCTACAATGACACCGAAAGTATCTTTCTGTATAGCGCCACGGGTTGGACAAACAATCTTGTAGGCGGCCCGCCTCCTACTATGTTGTGGTTCAACGACTTGCACGTCAGCAATAATCCGGGCGATATTGTCACCGTCTATTTTGACGGGGAACAGGTTGCCTTAGAGTACGCCATGGGCTCCATTTTTGGGAATGCCGACATTTTTATCGACAACATCTTTGTCGGCACACTTGGGCAAAACTCGCTAGGCTATCTGAGCACCAAACAAGGCAGTGCCCTGCTTTGGTACAGCCCGCTTCTCTCCGACAACGTCCACCGAATTGTGATTAAGAACGCCAACCCATCGACTCCAAACACCTTGAAGATAAACGTGGATGGCATCCGGGTGGCACCTCATGTAGACGTCTTCCCACCTGACCCAATCACCGATTTGGTGGCTACAACAGGCACGAGCAATGGCATGGTCAATTTAAAGTGGACCGCCCCCGGCGATGATGGCGTGGTTGGCCGCGTGGCTGGTTATGATGTACGCTACTCCGCCAACCCCATCACCAATGATGCTGGCGATGCCCTTGACCCCAACGATTGGGCTGCGGCCACCTCGTTGGCGCTTGGAGTGCCCTCCCCACTTTCTGCCGGTAGCGCTCAAACCATGATCGTGCAGGGACTCGTACCCGGGCAGATTTACTGGTTTGCCGTGAAAGCTGTAGATGAAGCCGGCAACGAAGGAGCTCTCTCAAATACCGATGATGCGAAATCAAAAGCACCTGTGGCCACTGGCCCCGGCATCTACGATGACAAACACGCGGGCTGGTCTTATACAGGCAACTGGCAGATTGTCAGCAGGTCGGAGGCTTATGCCAACTACTTCCACCTCGCAACGCAACTTGGAAGCGCGGCCAGTTTTTACTTCACTGGTACACAATTCCGTTTGTCTTATATCTCAGACCTGAATATGGGTTTGCTGGATGTTTATGTTGACGGAGCGTATTTAACCACTATTGATCAGTTCACCCTCGTTGCGCTTAATCGCATCTATGTCAGCCCAATTCTTGGTGGCGGGGTGGCTGGCCCGCACTTGGTGGAGTTTGTAATGGCCAGCCTGCCATTGGTTAACGTAGACGCGATCACCATTGTCAACAGCACAGACGGCGGCGCACCCGATCCTATTTTAGATTTGGTGGCGGTCCCGGGCTCGAATGACGGCATGGTGGATCTGACTTGGACGGCAACCGGCGACGACCCGGGCGGCGTGGGCACGGCGACCAAGTACGAGGTCCGCTATTCGAGCGCGCCGATTACCAACGAGTTGGAATTTTTGGCCGCCAAGCCAGTCGCCGGATCAATCCCCGTCCCATCTTCGGCGGGCACTCCCGAATCGATGACTGTTGTCGGCCTGGTTCCGGGCCTCAACTATTACTTTGCCGTGCGCGCTTTAGACGATGCCGCTGGTGGATATGTGGTGCTTTCCAACACTGACGACTCGCTGGCCTTTAATGCCGCCGGTTGGGCTGGGCCAGGCTTGTACGAGAATAGCGACCTGTACGGCTTGGGCGGTTTCTGGCGCTTCTATTCATGGACAGCCGGCTCGTTCTCGCTGGCCTCCAACGGCGACATGCATACCACTGCACTTTCGGGCGCTTCGGCAGTATTCACCTTCAATGGTGGCGGCTTCACACTCTATTTCCAGAAGGGCGATAACTACGGCTCGCTCAAGGTTTATGTGGATGGTGTGCAACTGGGCTCGATTTCACAGAAGAACCTGACCAGCCAGTGGCAACAGATAAAGACCTTCAGCGGCTTCGCGGCCGGAAACCACACCGTTCAATTCATCAGTGGTGGCGGCAAGACCACCATTGACGCCATCTTGATTCTCCCCTAAGCCCATCGCTCACAAGTTAAGCACTTTAACAACCGTATGCACGCAAACCATGTCAGGTAACTTACACCGGCCTCGGCCCTCACTCATCCCCCCGGCCCCCTTCTCTCTCCCATGCTTTTGCGAGAGAGAAGGGGGAGAACTGTCGTTTACTTGGGAACTGTTTCCCCTCTCTCCCATTTTTTGGGAGCACTAAAGTGTGCTGTCGCAAAGGGGCCGGGGGTGAGGGCCTTGTCGCCGGGCTGACAACCTTTGCGTGCACACTAACAACCTGTCAAGGCAGGGTTTTGGGGTGATTCAGGTAAACTTCGCTCCATGAGCGAAGAAAAGCAACTCCGAAAAGCCAGTAGCATTCGGCACACGCGTGCCATCCAACGAGATCACACGAAGCATCCCATCAGTACGCCCACCGCCGAAGAAATTCAGGAACACCTGACGGAGATTGTTCATCCTGCAACTTTAGCGAAAGTGAACTACTTCCATAGTCTGGGAATGCGGGAACCGACATTGAGTTTGATGGTCATGGTTGCCTTTGTATTGGAAATGATCTGGCGACAAATCAGCGGAGTGAATGAGATGGTGCGGCTGATTCAAACCGAAGCCGTGTTGTGGGCTTCGCCGCGCAGGGTCAGTCAACAGGCTCTTTCGCAACGTTTGACGAGCCTGCACTCTCATTTATTTTTGAACATCTTTTTGTCAATCTTGCCGCTCATGCAGAAACGCTGGGTAGAACGAAAGCGACCTTTACCGCCAGAAATTGCTTGGGCGCAGGAGCGTTATAGCGAAGTGCAGGCGGTGGACGGCTCAACGCTGGATGCGCTCATTCGCAAAATCGGACTGCTCAAAGACCTGCCGCAGAATCCATTGGCAGGACGGATTACGGGTTTGCTGAA
>VFKQ01000126.1 GCA_009885445.1 Anaerolineaceae bacterium
AAAAGTTATACCCAGCGCGGTCACAAATTGCGCTTTTTTAGAAGGCGGAAAGCGCAATTTGTGACCGTGGGTATTATATCTTCGCCCTGCAATTTATGAGTCAAGCCCCTTTGCGACAGCCATGCGCACAACCGCCGCCACTCCGCTCGAAATCGGCGACGCCCGCGCAGACTTCCTCTCGCTCCTTGCTGGATTTGGCATCTCCCTCGTCCGATTAACCATGCTGATTGGATTGCCCGCCAGCATCACATGGAACATCCTCAAGCGGACGCAACGCGGATAACCTGCCGCGCCTCCTCTCCCCGCCCAAACCGGCTTCCCCGCAGGGGGCTGTGCCTGTTTTCTAGAACATTCCCCACCCTTCGACGGGCAATCTTATAAATGGAGTATCACAAATGCACAAAGGACGATTAGAAGCATTCAGCGATGGCGTCATCGCCATCATCATCACGATTATGATTCTGGAATTGAAGATCCCGCACGAGGGCGACCTTGCCGCGCTGATTCCATTAATTCCAAAATTCCTGAGCTACGTTTTTAGTTTTGTGTTCATCGGTATTTACTGGAACAACCATCACCACGTCTTGCAGGCAGTGAAGCAAGTCAACGGCGCGATACTGTGGGCGAATTTGAATTTGCTGTTCTGGCTGTCCATGGTGCCCTTCGTCACGGGCTGGATGGGAGAAAATAATTTCACCACCATCCCCGTTGCGGCCTATGGTCTGGTGCTTTTACTCGCCGGGCTGTCTTTCTTCATTCTCGTCCGCACCCTCGTCGCCCACCATGGCGCGGATTCAGTCATCGCGCAAACATTGGGCAAAGATAAAAAAGGAGTGCTCGCCGCGCTAATCTACCTCGCGGCAATTCCGCTTTCGTTTGTCTCGGCATGGATCGCTGTCGCAATGTATGTGTTCGTTTCGATCATGTACCTCGTCCCTGAAAAACGGATTGAGAAGAAACTGGCCGAATAGAAAGCGACGCGATTACAGAATCGGGCCTTGACCATGCGCACCGAAACTGAAATGCTCAATCAAATTCTCTCCTCCGCCCGCCTCTTGCCGAAAACGCGGCCTAAAGTCCGCATTCCACACATTGTGCGTAAGGTGAGTGTAAATAAAAAGGCCGCCGCGAATTCGCGGCGGCCCAATGTGCCAAGTCACTAAATTAGTTGTCTGAAGCGCAACGGAAGCCGATGGTGTCGGCGGAGATGCCGTAGAATTTTTCAGAGCCGTCGGGCTGGCTGGGGTCGGGGCCAAGCGTCGAGGAGCGCTTGGAGACGCGCACATACTGCCAGGGATCACCGAACGAGCCGCCGCGTACCACGCGCGCAAAGAAGTTATTGCGCGCAATCGGGCCGGTGGGATTCTGTAGAGAGTGCTGGCTGTAGTAGTCGCTATCAAAAAAGTCATTGACCCATTCTGCCACATTGCCGGCCATATCGAGGACTCCAAAGGGACTCGCGCCAGCAGGGTAGCTACCGATGCGCTGGGTGTCGCCTACGTTGAAGTTGAAGTTGGCATAGGAGCCGTCGGGTTGGTTATCGCCCCACGGGAAGGTGTTCAGCGAGGGGAAGCTACCACGCGCGGAATATTCCCATTCAGCTTCGGAGGGTAGGCGACGACCAGCCCACTTGCAGTAGGCATCGGCATCGCCCCAGCCAACATACACGACGGGGAAGTCGTTGAACTCGGTGTTGCGGAAATATTGCTCGCGAGTCTTCGACTTGGTCAAAATCTGCGCGCCGTAGTGGGGCAGTCCGCACGCACCGGCTTGCACACACAACAAGAACATGCCATTGGTGACTTCGAATTTATCCATCCAGAGGCCGCGCAGGGTGACCTTTTCGGCTGGGCTTTCATTTATATCAGCCACGCCATCCAGGCCGCCGCGCATGAAGGTGCCTTCGGGCACATACACGGACGTCATGCCATCCACTGAATTGGTGCGCTCAGTGCCGGCATCCGCCACGCCGCCAGTGCTGGGCGTGGGGTTGTTAGCCACAGGGGTTGGGCTGGGGAAGATTTCTACATTGGATACAACGGCGGTTGGCTCAGCCGCGCTACCACCACCCAATTGGCAGGCGCTGCTGACGAGTACGAGAATGGCGAGAACAGTATATAGTTTTTTCATTTCTGGCTCCTTTTTGAGTTTGTATTTATCAGTATAAAAGGCAGGGTTTGATTCCCATATCACCCAAAGGTCATATTTTGGTGTTTTTTTGTTACCCAATACGACTTTTGCAAGCCCTTTTGCATATAATAACGCCATGCTTTTCCCAACTGAAAACGAAAAAATTCCTGCCCGTGTGTACGTGGTTTGTGACCAGAACGCCACTGCGCCCATCTGGGGCTACCTGATTCGCGAAAAGGGACTGGTAGCCATTCTTGAAACTGTTGTGGAGCGCGCCATGCAACACGCGCTAGAGGATGTCCCCGATCTGATTGTGATTGATGTAAATATATCGCACGTGCAACGCATGGACTTGTGCCGCAAGTATCGCGCGTTGACCTCCAGCCCAATCTTGCTCTTCCTACCGGCCAATCACGAATCTGAAATTCTGGAGGCGTATCAGGCGGGCGTGGATGAGTGCGTGGTTAAACCCATCAGCCCGGCGATATTTTTGGCCAAGATTATGGTTTGGTCGCGGCGCAGTTGGGCACAGCCAATGGCGTCAGTGGGAAATGGCCTGTTGAAACTGGACCCGTCCAATCGGTCCGCTATGGGGCGCGGGGGGCAGGAGATTCGTCTGACGAATCTGGAATTCCGTCTCCTGCATTTGTTGATGAGTCGTCCGGGGCACGTCTATAAGGCGGACGAAATTATGCAATCGGTGTGGGGCATAGACAAAGCCGACCTGACCTTGTTGAAGAACGTGGTCTATCGTCTGCGAAAAAAATTGGAAAATTCGACAGGGGATACGCAGGTGATTCAAACCGAACCAGGCGGGTATAGTTTTACAGAGAAGTAATGTGGCTCACCACACCGCACTACAAAATTAAGCACTAGACCACCTTATCGAATTCAAGCGAAGTGCCTTCAAGGCGACCATCGCCCAGCTGATAATGCTTGAAGATCCAATTGAAAAGGGGCGAGGCGGCCAGTGTGGAGATGATGGCCATCATGACCATGATGGTGAAAAATACGGGTGTGATCAATTTGTGATCCAGACCGATGTTTAGAATGATGAGTTCCATCAAACCGCGCGCATTCATTAATACCCCGATGGTCATTGCGTTGGCGTTATTTTCGCCGGTGAGCCGCGCGGCCAGCCAACATGCCACGCCTTTGCCCAGGGTCGCCAATAATATAACCAGTCCCGTGACCATCCATAAATAGGGCGTATCAATGAAGTTGATCAGTGTGCGCAAACCCGAGTAGACGAAAAACAGGGGCACCAAAAAGTTTGTGACCAGCGGCTCCAGCATACCTTGAAGTTTCTTGGCAAAGTTTCCACGCGGCATGGCGATGCCTGTAATAAACGCGCCAAAGACGGCGTAGATTCCGATACTGTCTGTGAACCAGGCAGAGAGCATCACCACGATCAGGATTGCGGTCAACTGTCGCGATGAAATTTCTGTTAGCGTCGCGGCATATGCGCGCGCCAGTAAACGCCGACCAACGGTCACCATGAGCACCGCAAATAGGATGCCGCCACCAATTGCTTTGTAGGCAATGCTTGCATCGCCGCTGAAACTCGCCAGGACAATCGCCAGAACGCACCATGCGGCCGCGTCATCAATGGAACCTGCCGCCAAGGCAAGTGTCCCCAGGCGTGTGCCGGCTAAATTATTTTCATAAATAATGCGCGCCAGCATGGGGAATGCGGTAATAGACATGGACGCGCCGACGAATAACATTGCCTCAAGAATTGTTACGCCGGGCGTAAAAAATATAGTACCTTGCGAGAGGTACAGCGCCAGAAAACAGCCCAGGGTGAACGGCACGACGATGCCCGAAAGCGAGACAAGGATCGCACTGCTGGCGCGTTTGGCAATTAAGTTAATGTCAAATTCCAGCCCCACCAGGAACATGTACAGCACCAGTCCAACCTGGCTGACGACATAAATAATCGAGATGGTTTCCGCAGGGAAAAGGGCCTGTTGAATCTCGGGCAGGTACAAGCCAAACAAGGATGGCCCGAGCAGAACTCCGGCAATCATTTCAGAAACAACCTGTGGTTGACCCAGAAAGCGCCTGCCGATCACGCCGACCACATGGCACACGGTTAAGATGACCGCCATTTGCAGGAAAAATTGAAGCGCAAGATGAAAAGGACTCATAAGAATCTCCCGGAAGGTCAAGCGAATGGCCTGACAAGATTTTTCGTCCCCCCATTCTACTATGCAGATATCATGCGCACTAAATGGATTCTCTCAATGTCGTTTGCATGCCGTTCATGCCTCAAAAAATAATCGCGAATCCTTCCTGTTTATGGCTGTGCGCCCACAAAATTCAGCGCGTAAATTGCATCGGGGTAGCCCGGGTGTTCCTTGAGCGCCTTGCGCCAATCGGCAATCGCGCCGGGGATGTCGTCCTGGCGATACTTGGCCCAGCCATGCCACAGCCAGGCTTCTTCTGAATTGGGCGTGAGTTGAAGTGTGTAATCTGTCAGCGTCAATAAATCGTCAATGCGGTTGGCTTGAAAATAAGCAATGAACGGACTGAACTGATAGCGCGTCATGCGTTGCGGCAGGCTGGCGTTGCGCGCCGAATCGAACGCGCGCGCCGCTTCGTCATATTGCTCGAAGTACACAAGATTACTGCCCCTGTTAAACCAGCCAAACGCATCAGTGGGGTCGCGCGTTGTGTCGGCCTGCGAAAGTTGCAAAGCATGTCGACGGCTTTCGTCCTCGTCCCAGTTCGCGCCGAGGATGTTGCGCAGGACGCCCTCGTCTGCGGGCAGATACACCACCATATATAAATAATTAAATGGCTTCCAGTTTTC
>VFKQ01000042.1 GCA_009885445.1 Anaerolineaceae bacterium
CGCGAATCGCTTGCGGCGCGGACCAGGCCGTTGGCCACCTCACCCACTGTCCCGTCGCCCCCGACCGCGATGATCGGACTGAATCCATCTCGGGCGGCGCGTTCGGCCAGTTCGGGCAGATGTCCTTTTCGTTCAGAGGTCGCCACTTCAAAATCAACGCCGGCGGCTTTCAATGCCGCCTCGGCCACGGGCCAGCGCGCTTTTGAGTTCCAGCGATTTGAATACGGGTTGAGAATTACTTTGGCAGTCATCGGCCCTCCACAAGGTGAGTTTCTTCCATTTTACCTTTAATGCCCCAATCTTTAAATTGCGAAATAATGACCGCAAAAAAAATCAATGCGCAACCAGCGATCTGAATCGGCGCAAGTTTTTCATCTAAAATCAGCCAGCCCGCCAGCACCGCAAACACAGACTCAAGACTCAGAATCAGCGCGGCATCTGCGGGCGGCGTGTGACGTTGCGCCCAAATCTGCAACGAGTAGCACAAGCCCAGCGAAAAGAACGCGGTGTAAACAATTGCGCCGATCAGCGGCGCATTCAACGGCATCGATTTTTCAACGAATGCGCCAACGATTAAGTTGAGCAAGCCGCAGACAAGTAATTGACCCACGTTGAACGAGAGCGCATCAAACCTGGACGCATACTTGCCCATCATGATGACGTGCAGAGTCCAGAAGCCCGCGCCGAACAACTGCAACACGTCTCCTGCGCGGACCTCGAAGCGGCCCGCCGTCGAAAGTAAATATGCGCCGCCGACAGCAATTCCCACCGCGACGATCGACAGCCAGTGAATGCGCTCGCGCCAGCCAATAAATAAAACGATGGGCACAAGCACAACGTACAAGCTGGTGATAAATCCCGCGTTGCCCGCCGTGGTGTAGACCACCCCCGCCTGTTGCAGGGCACTGCCAATAAACAAAAGAAAGCCGGCGATGAATATCCATTTAATCTGTTCACGCGAATAAGCGGGGTTGGATTTCCACCTTACAAACGGGAATACCAGTGACGCCGCCAGCAAATAACGGACGCCATTAAATAAGTACACGCTCCCTTGTTGACCAGCCACGCGCTGGGCCACAAAGGCCGAACCCCAAATGATTGAAACGGCCAGTAGAGTGATATCTGCTTTTAAACGCATGGGGTTCCAGTGTTCAGTAATCGGTGGTCAGTAAAAGATGAAAGATGAAAGATGAAGGTTGGGGAGCGAAAGATGAAAACTCGAAGTGATACAATAGCGCACAACTTACCTGTCTACGTGTGTACTTGTTTACTTGTTTACCTGTTTACGTATTTACCTACCCACCATGTACAGCCTCGACGAAATCACAACCGACCCAGACACCTTCCGCGACGCGGTTCTGAATGCGCGTCCGTTCCGTCCATTGTATGCGAAAATCAAATTGATCTACGGGTGTAATCTCAAATGTGAGATGTGCAATCACTGGCGCGAGACGCGCGCGCCAGCTGTGACCATGCAAAAATTTCACGAAGTGATGACCGACCTGGCCGCGCTGGGCTGTCGCAAGGTCCATTTTTCGGGAGGCGAACCCATGTTGCGCGTCGGTATCCCCGAGCTGGTAGCACACTCACACTCGCTCGGCATCCGCGTGACCATGACCAGCAACGGCACACTGATAGACAAAGAAAAAGCCAAGGCGCTGATTCAGGCGGGACTGCGCGGCATCAACATTTCAATCGACTCTCCTATTCGCAAAATTCACGAGAAGATTCGCGGCGTTGAAGGCTCGTGGAAGCAGACCACGCGTGCCGTGGAATATTTGCGCAAGTACGCGCGCAAAGGCAAATTGGGCGTGCGCATTAACACCGTCGTCAGCCGCGACAACTTTGACACGCTGATGACTCTGCCCGACGTGGCCCACGAACTCGGCGCAGACGGAATCAACTTAATCCCCGTAGACGATCACTGCGGCGAGCAACTGTCACTGCGCAAAAGCGACATCGCCTATTTCAACGAGCACGTGGCTCCGCGCATCGCCGCGCGCGGACTCGAACTCGGCATGATCAAAACTGAGGATGAAGCCTATCCCTTCGGGCGCAACCAAATCGAATTGCAAATGGCGCGCGCCGGACGCTACGCCCTCGGCTACTACAAAAAGCGTCCGTGTTACGCGCCGTGGACACACACCCTGATAGATCACGCCGGCATGGTCTATGTGTGTTGCATGACGCGCGAACAAATTCCGCCGCTCGGCGATTTAAAAAAATCTTCATTCAAAGAAATTTGGGAAGGCAAAGCCTATCAGCAGATTCGTCTGCAAATGCACCCCCCTGCCCTGTCTATGTGTCAGCGTTGTGATGATTTTATTGATGAGAATAAAAAGATTTGGGAAACAATTGGGCCGTACTAATTCTTTAAACACAAAGGACACGAAGTACACAAAGGTTTAAGACCTTAAGGTTTTCCTTCGTGACCTTTGTGTCCTTCGTGGTAAAAGCTTTCAACTCAAATCAGAAAACAGATCGCCGCTCTTGTCATCGTCCATCATCGAAGCGCGGTTGAAGGTTTCAATATCGCGGTTCGAGAACGTGGCCGC
>VFKQ01000072.1 GCA_009885445.1 Anaerolineaceae bacterium
GGGGGGGGGGGGGGGGGGGGCATGCCTGTGATGTAACTGACCGGGCTGGCGATGACGGTAACTTTATGCCCGCGTTCGCTGAGCAGACGCGCGAATTCGTAATGACGCGTGCCGCCGGGTTCGTCGAGCGAGGCGAAGGCTTGATGGATGATGAGGATGTGCATGGCTGGTGGATTCTACTGCGTTTTTGCGAGCGGCTCTCATCTCTTGCGTTTACGATGGAGCACACACAGAAACCAATTTTGCCCTTGACCGCTGGGCGGAATGTTTGTATAGTGGATGAATATAGTCAGGAAGGTGATACAACATGCTATATCAAATTACCTTAATTGTTGACTTGCTTGCGATGGCCACCACCTTGTGGATGGCGTTTTATCTTTTTGCACGCGGGTTTCCAAGCCAGATGACGTTGCGGGCCGTGATTGTGATGGCCGTGCTCTCCCTGTTTTTCTATGGCGCTTACAATAATGTTTTGAGTCAGCTAGCGGGGACCGCTCCGTGGCGCGCGGTGTTGCTGGTGGTGGGCATGGCCAGCTGGTACAGCCTGACAGTTTATCTGATGCCTGACCAGAGCAGTCGCCGTTATCGTGTGGTGGGCTATATCTTATATTCGCTGGCGGCCATCACTATTTTTCTTTTGTTGCGCCCGAATTCCTTTATCAATGAGCAGGGCAATGCCATCTATGTTGCCCATATGAGCGCGGGGCCGGCGTCCGCGGTGTATGGGATTTATCAGGTGGCAATCGCTGTGAGCATCCTGTTCAATATGCTGGTCGACCAGCGCGTAGGCCTGACCTCGATGGGCCGATATTTTTTTGTGGCCTCCATATTCCCTTCCATCTCGGTGGTGTATGGTGTGCTCGCGTTGACGTCGCCCACTCCCTGGCCGCGGATTGTGCCCGATTTTCTGATTTTTCTCGGGGTGTTTATTATCGGGCTTTCGGTGGCGCGCCACCAGACGTTAATTGAACGCCGCACCACATTGCAGGACTTTCCCGTCAGCACGCTGGTGGTTTTGAGTTTTTCGGCGCTGTATGCCTATCTCGCCCGTCTTGCCGGCCTGCCCGCCGAGTTGACAGCCTCCGTCGTGGCTCTGGCAATCATCACTCACGCCGCCTATGATCTGACGCGCGAATTTTTGGAACGTCTGCGTGAGCGCAGAGAGGGCGCGTTTCGCAAGGAGTTACGCCTGCTCGAGAGTCAAACTGCGGGTGAAGATGCGTTTAATCGCCGCCTGCAATCTGGGTTGGACTTGTTGCTAAATACGATGAATTCTTCGGGCGGCATGGTTGCGGTGCGGCGGGGGGAGGGGTTTATCGTCTCAGCGAGCCAATCCTCGGTCCCGATTGGAACGGAGTTGGCGCAGGCGCTGGTGGCTTGTGAGGAGGCTTCCCGCCCCAGTGATGTGCGACTCGACTTGCTGGTCTGGATCGTGCCCTCGTTTGAAGGTCAGACTCAGGTGGCGGTGCTGGGCGTGGGCAAGTCAAAATCGCGCACCGAATATTCGCAGGGTCACATGGAGCTTTTGGCCGAAGTGGCCGATCAGATTGGCACGCTGGTTTCTTTGCATAATGCGCAACCGGTGCGCGGCGAACAGTTGCGCGAGCTGGTGGCCGAATCACAGGCTTATAAAAAAGAACTGCGCTCGGTCTCGGTTGAAATAATGGATACATTGAATTCAGAGACAACTTCCGAATTCATCAGAGTCGTGGAGGAAGGCCTGCGCCACCTGCCGGATGCGATCAGCCTCGGCCAATCTTCGCTCGCGGAAAAACTTGCAGTTGAGGGTGGTTCGCATGTGGAGCGCGGCAAACGCCTGCAACAAATTTTGACCGACTCAATTGAGTTGTTGCGCCCCGCCGAGAAACGTCCGCCCGAGCCGTTGCCGCGCGCCTGGTACAACCACGCCGTGCTCTACGACGCCTATGTGGAAGGCGTACCGAACCGCGAGATCATGGCGCGCTTGTATGTTTCAGAAGGGACTTTCAACCGCACCCGTCGCAACGCCATTCGCGGGCTGGCCAGGTTGTTGATCGAAAGAGCGTAGTAGCAGGAATATGGAATGCGGGAGCTTGCTCCCGCATTTTTTTAATCGGACAGCAAGCTGTCCGACTCCAAATTTCGCCCGCCCGCAAATCCACTTTGCGGGCGGGATTATTTTTTTAATCGCCTCGCCGACCACTCGACCACTCAGACTACTCAGACAAATTAGACCATCCGACAACTTGGCGTCTTTTGGCAGTCTTTGCGGTGCGTATTGGCAGTCCTTGCCCTGTTTATGGCAGTTTGAAAGTGAGAAAGTAGGGGCACAGGAGATTTAGCCATGAACCAACACACCCTCTTTCCCAAAGTTGAAGATTTCTATATTGACCTGGTAGCGCAACTGGCGACTGCACAGCAAAAAATTTCCCTTACTTATCTTACATTCGACAGCGGTCTATGGGCGGACAGAATCTCCGAAGTTCTGATCGCCAAAGCCGAGGCCGGGCTTACCGTCCGCCTGCTGGTGGATGAATTGGGAGGGCTGTTCGACCAGCCGAGTCACGCTCTGAGCAACCTGGCTCTTTTCAATTATTTGCGCTCAAAGGGCGTGCAAGTGGATATTTTCCGCCCGGCTTCTCCTTTAGGAATGAAGAATCGAACACATTGTAAGATTGCCGCCATTGATCAACGCACCGTCTTCCTTGGCGGCTCGAATATCGGTGACTACTACATCACGTGGAGCGACACCAACCTGCGCGTGGACGGCGCACTGGGCGACACCTTCCATCGTGTCTACGACTTTGTGCGCGGTCACTCCACCGATGGCCGCGAATTGAACGGTGCGCTCGACCCCTCTCAACTTTGGGCGGGTTCCGACCGCCTGTGGCTGACCGTCCCCCAACAGCGCAGCGATATCCGCACCGCGTTGCTCAACCTGATTCGAAACGCTGAAAAGTCCGTTTTCATCCGCACCTGGTACTTCCTGCCCGATGATGAAATGTTGGCCGCGTTGTGCGCACAGGCCCAGCGCGGCGTGCAGGTCAACGTGTTGCTTTCGCATGAGACGCGCGTACGTCCTGTGGATTTCGCCAACTACATCCATGTGCATAAATTGGTTTGCGCTGGCGGGAATGTCTATCGCTACGCGGGCAAGTACATGCATAGCAAGGTGGCTTGGAACGAGCGTGGCGAAGTGCTCTTTGGATCAGCCAACATCGACCCGCAGGCCATGTACAAAAACTTCGAATCCTCGCTTGAGATTCACAGCCAGAAATTGGCCTGGGATTTGCGCCGCTCCTTCTATGCCGACCTGCCCACCAGCCCGCGCCAGACCCCTGAATCCTACCTGCGCCGTTCCCTGGCGAACAAGGTCCTGACCCACACCTGCCATCTCGTTTCGCCGTGGCTGTAACCCGATAAAGGAGAATTCTCATGAACACAAAAAAACTTCTCGCTATTGCTGCTCTCGCTGCCGTCCTGTTTCTGTATCGCCAACCCATTGCTGAGACTCTGGAAATTATCACCGACCAGGATTTGGTCTCGGCCTACCTGAAAAGCTTTGGTCCGCTGGGTCCCATCGTGCTCTTTGTGCTGATGCTCGCGCAAGTTTTCGTGGCGGTCATTCCGGGCCACGCGCTAATGGTCACTGCGGGCTACGTCTATGGCGGCTTGGGGCTGGGCATTGTCATCGCCAGCACCGTCATCGGCAGTCAAGTTGCTTTCCTGGTTGCCCGCTTCTACGGCCGCGGCCTGATCTACAAACTGGCCTCCCCTGAAATCATTAATCGCTGGGACAAAGCCGCCTACAAGCAAGGCATCCTGTTCTACTTCTTTAGTTTCGTCTTGCCCATCTTCCCCAGCGACCTGATGTGCTACGTCGCCGGACTCGCCACCATACCGGCGCGCCGCTTTCTGGTTGCCAATATTCTTGGCCGCACAGTCTGCGCCGTTTTTGTCACCTTGATCGGAATCTATGGCATGCACCCCCCTGTGTGGTTCTGGGTCGCAGCCCTCGCTGGTATCTCAACCTTCTTTGTCAGTTGGGCTATTTACAAACGCAAACAAGAGGCGAGTTTAGAAAATACTGCACTGCTTTCGCTGTAGTCTCAATTGCCTGACTCTGACCATCTTCCGAATTAAGAGAATAAACATGAAAACTCAAATTAGACAAATTTCTTCCATCCCCGATTACTTACGCCTGATTCGCGTCGAGGACTACGTGACCTTTGTCCAACTGGTCATTGGCTACTTCCTGGCGGGTGGCCGCGATGTTTGGTATCTCTCAGGCGTCCTCATCATCCTCGCGCCCATGATCTATGGAGGGCTATATACCCTGAACGATATCCACGATGTGCAGGCAGACCGCCTGCACCCAGTCAAGCGCACGCGCCCCGTCGCGGCGGGTCGCATTCCGCCAAGAATAGCCTACGCTTTGGCTATTGCACTCATTATGTGTGGACTGCTACTCGCCTCTGTTCTTGACCCCAAAGTGTTGACTCTGGCCATCCTTTTTATCGCGATTAACTTAGCTTATACTTTTCTCTTCAAACCGGTACCGTATCTCGAAATATTCCTGAATACAATCACCCATCCCTTGCGTTTCGCCGCTGGTCTATGGCTGGCAGGAGGCTGGGGACACTGGCCCTTATTGGCTGTTTGGTTCAGCGCCTCTTTTGCCATTACCACACTGAAGAGAATTAAAGAACTGCACGAGTCATCTTCGGTTGTCAGGCCAGTATTACGATTCTATAGTAAATCCACACTGAAGGCTATTATTACTTGTTGCATGGCACTCCTGTTGGCGCTATTAAATTTTTTGACCGGCTGGGACTTGATTCTCGGCGTTATCTGGTTTTGCTTTACGCTGGTATCGGTGGTTGGCTATTTTCGCATCCCTGCCATTAAGCGACTCGCGCAACATTTATGGCGTTAAACTGAAGCATGCTTAAAAAGGATATTCCCATGGATATTTCGCAAATTACAACCTCCCTTTTTATCGCCGCCTCGCCGCAAAGCTGTCAGCGCGATCAACTTATCGCTCGAAAAATTGACCTGATGATTTCGATGATCGCCAAAGAATCGCCGCCTCAATCTTTTGCCCAGCCTCCATTACAGCTGTTGTGGCTACCCTGCTTCGACTCTGTTCTCCTGCCTATTCCAATGAGTCATCTGGCGCGCGGCGTGGATACCGCACTGCCTTTTATTCAGCGCGGACAAAGTGTGCTGGTCTATTGCGCGCAGGGACGTCATCGCAGTGTCGCCATGGCCGCCGCCATCCTGATTGCCGAAGGCCGCACCGCCCGCCAAAGCGTGGACCTGCTTATGGTCAAACGCAACCTGGCTGACCCGCAAGCGGCGCACATCTACGCGCGCATCCGCGCTTTTGAATCTTTTTGGCGCAACAAAACCCGCGGGCCGCGTTCGTTTTCTGAAATCTATGCCGAATATTCAACGCGTCTTTCACTGGCATTGCTTCAGTATATCCGCCCGGTTAATTTTCGGTAACGATTGAAAATAAATAAAAGCACTCAACGCGAATGGCGCGAATTCTTCCGCAGAATTCGCGCCATTCGCCCATTCGCGAAATTCACGTTTAAGAAATTCCAATCACTTATTCGATACCACTAGCCAAAATGTTTGGATGAAACGTTGACAACTCACAAATTCGATCTTGATTCATTGCTCACCTTGCGCTTTCAACTCTTTCAAAAAGCGTAATTTATGACCGTGAGAGGTAAAATAAACCAAGGAGATAACATGTCAAACGAACAAACACCCCCGGTATCCGATAACGCTTTCAACAGATTTGCAACATATCTCGAACGCCTGCCCAATAAACAGGCCTTCAAATGGCTATCCAGACCGGTAAAGGGCATAACTCGTATTTTTTACAACGCAATCTCGCGTTTCGACCGTGGCGAAAATGTGACCTTCATGGATTATGGCTACATAAGTTTTGACCCGAACTACAAACCGCTGGAACTCAAGCCCGAGCAGGAAAATTTCCGATACCAAATTCAGATGTACCATCACATTGCCAGTAGCGCAGACTGGGCTGGAAAAGACGCGCTCGAGGTAGGTTCGGGCCGCGGCGGCGGAGCCGCCTATATCAAACAGCAGTTCAAACCAAGATCCATGCTTGGCGTTGACCTTTCGGACGCAGCCGTGGAATTCTGCAATCGCTATCACGCATCTGTTGAGGGGTTGCGCTTCTTTCAAGGGGATGCCGAGAATCTGAAATTCCCCGACAAAAGTTTCGACATCATCATCAACGTTGAGTCGTCACTCTATTACCCCAATGTGGAGGAATTCTTCAAGCATGTGG
Organism: Anaerolineaceae bacterium; assembly: GCA_009885445.1. Taxonomy (GTDB): domain Bacteria; phylum Chloroflexota; class Anaerolineae; order Anaerolineales; family Villigracilaceae; genus Denitrolinea. The sequence continues at coordinate 6,308 of VFKQ01000072.1, forward strand.
TCAGGTTGCTGCGCCCCAATGGATATTTCCTATATGCTGATATGCGCTTTCAAGATGAGCTGGAAAACTGGCATAAACAATTAAAAGACACAGGCCTCCAACTGCTTAGTGAGGAGGACATCACCAAAAACGCCAAACAAGCCTTATCCCTAAATCAGGAATATCGCAGAAAACTAGTGGAAAAATATGCCCCGAAATTCCTGCATAGATTATTCTCACGGTTCGGCGGCTCGGATGGCGGCAGGCTGGCTAGCGCTTCGCATGAAAGCGGAAAGCGCCTGTACAAGAAATTCGTCTTTCGCAAGAACAGCTGACTCGCCAGCTATGGTTTTCTCAAAGTCAGAAATTTTCCAACGCGAACACTTGCACCTCCCTCTCCGCTTCGGGGAGTATAGTGGCGCACACTTGCCACGGACGCTGGTGCCATGGAGTGCAGGTGTTACGCAAATATGCGAATGACGCGAATAAAACATAGAAAAGTGGCGAAACTCGCCCGTTCGCCCTTCAAATTCTCCCGTTTGTCAATCTACTTTTAGAAGGCCATAACCCGCCAACATGCGAGATTCTCCGCAGGCGCGCCGCTGTAGAATTGGCGCTTTGTGCAAGCCAAGACCCCGAGAGTTGTTTACCTCTCGGGGTCTTGGCTTGCCGAGGGCATTACCCTCCGCGAAACGGGGTGCATAAGTTGGCGTCTTTTGGCAGTCTTTGCCCTGTTTATGGCAGTTTGAAAGTGAGAAAGTAGGGTTAGTAAAGATTGAAGGCGACTCCATGAACAAGAAAACCGTTCTCAACATCCTGCTCGGCCTTGCCGCTTTGTATCTGCTGTGGGCCTCGCGCGCATGGCTGGCCGAGACTTGGGCCTTGTTCAGTGACCGCGAGGCGCTCACCGATACGATCACCCGCGCGGGCATTTGGGGACCTGCCACTTTGTTCGTGCTCTTCTTGTTGCAGGTCTTTCTGGCTTTCATCCCCGGGCAGATACTGATGATCACCAGCGGATACCTCTATGGATTCATCGGCGGTATCCTGATCACCTGGGTCAGCCTCGTTGCGGGGGGACAGGTGGCGTTCTGGCTTGCGCGCCGTTATGGGCGTCCCTTTGCAGAAAAATATATCTCCGCTCCCACACTCGACCGCTGGGACAAAAGCGCCGCGGGGCAGGGCGTTGGCTTTTACGTGTTCACGCTCGTGCTACCCTTCTTCCCCAACGATGCCATGTGCTACGTTGCCGGGCTTGGCAACATGCCATTCCGAAAGTTCCTGCTCGCCAACGCGCTCGGGCGCGGCATCGCCAGTTTTCTCACCGTGTTCGTGGGCGCGAACGTCAACCAAATTCCAGCGCTGATCTGGGTCTTCGTCGCGGGCTTCATTGTGCTCGGCGTTATCGGCTGGCTTGCCATAAGACGCTACAACAAAAGCTGAATCATGCGCATCGCCTACTTGACTCAATCCTATCCGCCCATGATTGGCGACGCGGCGCGGGCAGTGGAACAACTCGCGCGCGGCATGGCTGAACGCGGACATCAGATTCTTGTCATCACAGCCAGCGAACGAAACGACGCGTACCGCGCCCTCGCGCCGAATCTGACAATCGTGCGTCTCGCCTCTTTGTCTACCGCGTGGCGGGTCGGGCAAAAGTTTTTGGTTTTCCCGCGTCGTGCAACCTTGCGCGCCCTGCGCGAGTTTCGTCCCGCTGTGATTCACGCGCACGACACTTTCCAACTCGCGCAAGCAGGTTTGGCCTACGCGCGCCGCGTCCACCTCCCCGCGCTGACGACCGTTCATCAGATCCCGCTGTTCGCGGCGCAAAACAAAATCCTGCGTGCTCTGACAAACCTTGTTATGTGGAGTTATGCCAAAAACATTTTGCAGAGATTCAATATTATTATTGCACCCACGCCAGTGATTGCTGAAGCTGTTGAAAATAGCGCGGGCATACGACCTGAACTCATCTGTTACGCAGAAACAAACATATTGGAATTGTACGAGTCCATCTATACTGTGTTGATAACGCCGTCTGTCAATGTTCCCACAGGAGGATTGCCATGAGCCAATCTTTTGAAACCGCACAAATCATCAACGAATTTTTGGAGGAATCAAATCCCACCATGGAAGAACTTCGCCATGCCTTGCCGCCCGCGCATAAAACATATCTCGTAAATTTGCCGCTGTGCACTTTGCATGTAATGGAAGCGGGTGACGGGCCGCCGCTTATCATTGTGCCTGCCACTATTTCTGAGCTGGAGAATTGGTATGCGTTGGTGCAGTTCATGGCGCAATGGTTTCGAGTCTATTTTTTCGAGTTGCCCGGCCACGGACTCTCCACCCCGTTCGCCAAACCTTTTTCGTCAGACCTGGTTGCCGAAACTGTTGGACACTTCGCGGATTCCATCGGCGCACAGAGATTCAGCCTGATGGGTTTCTCTTTCGGCGGCATATTGGCCATGAAAACATTTAAACTTTTGGAACCGCGAGTGGAACGCATCATCCTGAACGCGCCTTGTGTCACCAATCGCGCGCTTACGACTTCCCCTTCAAACAAAAGAACTGCCGCGTTGTTTGTTCGTTTGCTCAAGTCGAATGGATTCCGTTTCGTGCTGTTCGGCGCATTAAAGCGACGAAGTAATCGTCTGCTGCTGGTAAGATTCTTCCAATGGGTTGCCAAAGCCGAAAACCCTGAGATACTCGAGAAAAAACTTTCCCGAATCAGTCACTCGATGATGGATGTGATCTCGTACGAATTGGGGGAGATTCTTACACTCAGTTTTGCTCACCCAATGGAAAAACATTCCACGCCCTGTTACTTTGCCATGTCAATTCATGACCCGCTGCTCGATTTTCAAACCACTCATGCTGAATTGCAAAGTCACTTTGAAAGAGTGCATCTCACCAGATTGTATTTCCCCTATCACCAGGCGCCCAAGCCGCTGACCTTCGAGCAATTGAATCGGGATTTTCGCGAAAC
>VFKQ01000071.1 GCA_009885445.1 Anaerolineaceae bacterium
GATGGCGGACTCGGTTCACAAGCACGGTTCTCTCGCTGGTATCGAACTGACCTACAACAGCCACGACGCTTCCAATTTGTATTCGCGCTCCGCCGCGTTCGGTCCGCGCTCGATGGGCATCACGGGCGGATCGGGCTACGAACCCGGACAGACGCGCGCCGCGACGAAGGACGACCTCAAGCAAGTGCGCAAGTGGCATCGCAATGCCGCGTTGCGCGCGCAACAAGCGGGCTTCGACATTATCTACTGCTACGCCGCGCACAACATGTCGCTGGCTTTTCATTTGTTATCCAAACATAATGACCGCACCGACGAGTACGGCGGCTCGCTCGAAAACAGAGTCCGCTTTTTGCGCGAACTCATCGAAGAGACCAAAGACGCCGTCGGCGAAAAATCCGCCGTGGCCCTGCGCTTCGCCGTGGACGAATTGCTCGGCGACGAAGGCCTCACGCACGACGGCGAAGCGCGCGAGATCGTGTCCATGCTCGCCGAACTTCCTGACTTGTGGGACGTTAACGTCAGCAACTGGAATAATGACTCGGCCACCAGTCGTTTTGAAAAAGAGGGCCATCAGGAAAAATATACATCCTTCGTTAAACAATTAACCACGAAACCTGTTGTCGGTGTGGGTCGTTACACGTCACCCGACGCGATGCTCTCCGCCATTCAACGCGGCGTGATGGACTTCATCGGCGCGGCGCGGCCCTCCATTGCCGACCCGTTTTTGCCGATGAAAATAAAAGAGAATCGCATCGAAGATATCCGCGAGTGCATCGGGTGCAACATCTGCGTCTCAAGCGACCTGCGCTTCGTGCCGATTCGCTGCACGCAAAATCCGACCATGGGCGAAGAGTGGCGCCGCGGCTGGCATCCCGAAAACATCGCGCCCAAAAAATCTGAAAAAGAAATTCTCATCGTCGGCGCTGGCCCGGCGGGGCTTGAAGCCGCGCGCGCCCTCGGTCAACGCGGTTATCGCGTCATCCTCACCGAAGCCGAGCGCGAACTCGGCGGGCGCGTGCGCACCGAAAGCGCGCTCCCCGGTCTCAGCGAGTGGCGGCGCGTGATGGATTGGCGCGTGACTCAAATTGAAAAACTTCCAAATGTTTTCACCTATCTTGGCAGTCGCATGTCCGCCGCCGACGTGCTCGAAGCGGGTCCGCGCGACGTGCTCATCGCCACCGGCGCAAAATATCGCCGCGATGGAATCGGGCGCAATCGCGCTGTGCCGCTTTCCGGCGAAAATATTTTTACGCCCGATGATTTTATGGAGTTCGGTGGCTTGCCGCCGAAACTGCGCGAGCAAGCTCCCGCACTCCAAATCGTCATCTACGACGACGACCACTACTACATGGGCGGCGTGCTGGCCGAACTGCTCGCGCAAAATAATTGCAAAGTGACTCTCGTCACGCCCGCGCCGAGCATTTCATATTGGACTCAATTCACACTGGAACAGGATCGCATCTACAAACGTTTACTCAGCCTGGATGTGACTCTGCTCACGCACACGCTCCTCGCTCAAACCGCGCCCGAAGCGGTTACGCTGACGAATAGCATCACCCACGCTGAGTCGACTCTGCGTGCCGATGCTGTTGTGCTGGTCACAGACCGCGTCCCGAGCGACTCGCTCTATCGGGAGCTGCAACCCGCTTTGAGCGCGGGCCGACTCGACTCGTTGCGCTGTATCGGCGACGCCGACGCGCCCAACATCATCGCGCAGGCCGTCTTCGCTGGTCATCTCGCCGCGCGCGAATTTGACGAGTCGATTAATCCAGATGAAACGCCGTTTAAGATAGAACGGACTTTGTAACGCGAAACCATGGTTTCGCGACCAACCAAAAGGAGAAACATGAAAACAAGATTTTTTCTCATTGTAGTTTTGATCGCCTCAATGCTCTCTGCCTGCAAACCCGCCACGCCGGATTTCAGCGGCAGATGGACGGGGAATGTAGCCATTATCACCCTCACGCAAGAGGGCGATCACGTGACAGGTTCAGTGGAGGGTTACGGAGGCGCGTGGAATTTCACCGTCACTGGGTTAGTGAAAGGCACGATTCTCACCTTCGCGGGCGAGACGCCACTTGGCCCGCTGGCGATTGTGCTTTCTGAAGATGGAAAAACTTTTCACAGCGCCGACTCTGCCCTAGCGTTTTGCGGCACACGCGGCGACACATTGCCGGATGGCTGTGGCTTCACTGGTGAATGGAAACTGAAGGCAGATTTTCTGCCCGAGGGGATCACTGCCAGACTCACTCAAACCGGCGCGGATGTTTCCGGCGCGGCTTATGACTCCGATGGTGGGCAGATCGCATTGCTCATTTCGGTGGTCAGTTGGGGCAAAGGCTGGTCTACTTCGGGGACGAATGAGTGGGGTGATTTCACTTTGTACATGACCAGCGATGAAAAAGCCTTCGAGCTGGTCGCGCAAGATCAGCCCGCGAAAGATCAGTCCGCCAAAGACAAGAGCAATCGCGAGTGGTGCGGCTTGCGCGAAGGCGAGACACTGGTTTACGTAATCTTTTTCGATTGCACCATTCCATAAAGTAGAGTCACTGCCAACAAAAAACGCGACGCCTGAAAGGGGTCGCGTTTTTCGATTCAATTACCATTTACCCAACCACCCAACTATCGAACTATCTAACCACGCAACTACAAAACTCACTCCCCCATCAACCACTCCACAATTCCCTTTTTCTTTTCGCTTTCGGGGCGCGGCTTGGGCACACCCAGCAAAATGACGGTGATGTTATCGTGCCCGCCGCGCTCGTTGGCCTTGGCCACCAGGTTCTGCGCGGCGCTCTTAAAATTGCCCGCCGCGCGGATGATTGCTTGAATCTCGTCCGCCCAGACCATGTCGGTCAGGCCGTCGGAGCACAGCAAAATAATATCCTGCGGCTGGAGCACGCTGCCCTGATTCTTCATGGACACAACACTGTTGTCAGAGTCGCTGAGCTTCATGCGAAAATCCACTTCGGGCAATTTCAGCGAGCCGAGATAGCGGCGGATGATATGCACATTCGGGTGGTCGTGCGCTTCTTCAGGTTTGATAATCTTTTTTTCAACAGCTTCCTGAATCCAGGTGTGGTCGTTGGTCAGTTGTTGCATTTTGTCGCCGCGCAAAAGATAAATGCGCGAATCGCCCACGTAGGCAATATATAATTTGTCGCCGATCACCCACGCGCTGGCGCAGGTGGAACCCATGCCGCTATGCTCATCGCTCGAGGCAGATTGATGCGTAATGGCCTCGCTCGCAGATTGAAGAGCCTCTTCAAGAATCTCCAGCGGCGCGCGTCCATTGCTTTTTGAAATCGCCGCGCCAATATGTTCAACCGCCTGCTCGGCGGCAATCTCGCCAGCGTGATGTCCGCCGATGCCGTCGCACAGCACGGCAAACACCGAGGGCGTGGAGTCTTCCTTGCTCAACACATGCGAAAGCACGCTGAAGCGGTCCTCGTTATTTTTGCCCGACATGCCAGCATGGCTGAGGGCGGCGACGTGCAGGTGGGCGCGTTGTGTGCGGATCACTAGGGTTTCCTGGGCTTTAGCCTGATTCGGCGGGGATCACAGTGGGGTCGGTGGGTTGGGGCGCGTCTTTCAACTCAAAACGATACATCAGATTTCCAAAGTGTACCCTATCGCCATGTTTTAAGGCATAGCCCGCACGGGTGACTGGCGCATAATTTACCCACGTGCCCGCCAGCGAGTTTTGGTCCGCAATCGTGAAGCCGCTTTCAGTGCGCAGAATGCGCGCGTGCAACGGCGAGAGCGCAGGCTCATCCAAAATAAACGACGACTGCACCGGGTCTGTGCCCAAAGTCATTTCAGATTCGGATAATGGAATCGGATTCGACGTGACGGGTTGACCGTCTGCCCCCAAGCGGACCAAGCGCGCGGGCGCATCTTTCCCCGCTCTGAGCGGGTTGCCCGCCCCAGGCTTTTTCTTCGGGCCGCTGGGCGGCTCGATGCCGGCAATGCGAATGGGTTGCGTCAGCGGGTCGTTATATTTATCACGCGCCGCCTTGCGTTGACTCGCCGAAGGGATGCGCCGCAGGCGACTGCCCAACAGCGTGCCGACGAGAATCAACCCCGCCAGACCCAGCGCGCCGTAGATAATTAATTGGCGATTGCGCGCCAACACGATCAGCGGCCCACCCGCCGGGTGGATGACAGTGATGTCCACGGGCAGGTCGAGGCTGGTGCCGGTGATGTCGAGGTTGTCAGTGGCAGTGACGCGCAAGGTGTGACGTCCGCTTTCGAGGTAGAGGCTCAAGTCCCAGGTGAATTGGTCGAGCGCGCCGGTTTTGTTTTCGGCCACAAGCACGCCGTCAATGTACAGCGCGGTGCTGACGATGGGGCGCGGATTGCCATCCGGAAAGTCGAAGATGACCGTCAGCGTTTGCTCGGCGGGGGCGAGCGCTTCATCGTTAAACGGGTCGTCGGCGGGCGCGGCGCGTGTGATCTGCGCGGGCAGGGCGGCGAAGATTGGGTTGGGCGGCTGGATGTTGAGCGTAAAAGTCTGCGGAGCTGAGGCGACGCGTGAAGCGCCCAAAGTGGCTTCCACGCTCAGGGTGTGCTCACCCGCTGTGGTCAGGCCCGAGGCGTAGGTCAGATGGTAGACGCGGCGCAGGGGGGCGAAATAATTCTCAGGGTTGGGTAAATCGCTGAGCCCGTTAAAAGTCGCATAATCGCCGCCGGTTTGTGTCGTCAGCGCTTGAAAAAGAATCGCGCTGGGGTGGGTAAAAAACGAGTCGGTGTCGATGAACCAGACGAAGATGCGCACGTGGCCGGCCAGGGCGCGCGCGCCGATGTTGGTGAGCGCCTCTTGCAGGCTGGGGTCGTCCATGTGCGGGGTGATGAAAAGCACGGCGCGTTTGGTGCCGACCTGCGCGTTGGAGTCGAGGGCGGTGTCTACGGCGAAGGCCAGCGGCTGGATGTTGGGCGTGGTGGCTTTGAAGTTGGGCTGGTAGGCGGCGAAACTGGACAGCCAGGTTTGCGGGTTGGTGTGCGCGATGATCGGCCCGGCAATGGTGACGAGACTCAGGTCGTCGCTGGTGTCTTCGGGCAGTGAGGTGACCCACGCGCCGAGGGTTTGTTGAATGCGCTGATAGCGCGAGACGCCCTCGCCGTCGCGCACGTCAAACGAGGGGCCGGGATTCACGCCGACGACGATCTGCGCGCCGATGGGTTCTTCGCTGAGCGCCGTGGCCGTGCGCATGCTGGTATCTTCAATGATATTGAGGTCGGCCGATTTCAAACCGCTGACAAATTGTCCGTTCGCGTCATAGACATCTAAAACGGTGGAGATATTTGGGAAGGCAGAAACATCTGGCGCGCCGATTTCAATGTAGGCGGCGGATTGGGCGGAAACCAAAGATGAAGGCTGAAGGATGAAAGATGAAAGAAGAAAGAGGAGAGAAGAGAGAAGAGAGAAGAGAGAAGAAAGAGGAAAGAGAGGGCGGCGAGGTGAGGCAGAGGCGCGCGGACTTTGCTTCGCGTCTCTTGAAAAACTTCGCGCTCTTTGCGGTCTTCGCGGTGAAAAATTAAACTTGAACATTGCTCTCATCAACAGGCGTTTCGACTGGACGTGTCAACTCCACGTAGGTCAGAGTCCAAGAAGATTGCGTGAAGGCGGTCAGGATTCCGTTGGCTGTCAGCGAGATGGGCAGGTAGCACAGCATGGCGATGCCCGCGATGATTAATGGCGTAAATGAAAGCTCGCCTCCCGCGCCAGAGGCGCTGACCATAAAAGCAATGAAGGCGGGCACCAGGATGGCAATCAGCGGCAGGCCAATGAGCAGGCTGGCGAACCAGTGAACCACACCCAGCACCACCGACATTAAAATGATGGAGACGATATTTTTGCGCACGATGCCCCAGCCGCGTTTGACCGAGTCCACAATGCCCAAATTTTCGAGCACCAGCGCGGTCTGCGCCTGTTGCCCCACCCAGCCGAGCACGATTCCGAACAGGGCGGTGAAGCAGGCGCACAAAGCCAGCACCGGCACGAAGGCAAACAGCCGCGCCGCTTGTTCGTCCACGCTGATGGCGGCGAAGAAGGCCAGGATGGCGGCCAGAAAACCAATGCCGATGGCGAGATAGACAAATGCAAATGGAAAGCCGATCAGCGCCCACATCCAGAACGAGCGCCAGAAGTAAGGCCAGCCTCCGCTGAACAGTTCGCCCATCACAGGCGCTTCGTTTTTGTCTGCTTGCAGGGTGCCGCGGATGATTCCGATGCGCCCGATGGTGCTGACGGCGGTGATGATGAAACTGAACACGAGCAGAATCACAAAAACGATTACCACTATTTTGATGATGCTATCGGGGTTGTTGAACACCTGCGCCATGTCGCGCAGAATCTGCGGCGGTTCACCCGTGCCTGAATTTTGATTACCTGAATCGAAGTTCGATGAACCGCTGAAGCCCGAGCCGCCGCCCGTGCCGCAACTGGCTAAAATGCCAAACAGCCACAGGGCGCGATGCTTCCAGGTAATTTTCCATGCGCGGGTAAGTATGTCGCTAAAGTTGAAATTCATTGTAGGGCCTCAGTTTGAAAATAGGGCTTAATTTTTTTTGCCACGGATTTCACGGATTTTCACGGATTGTTTCAGGTTGCCAATCGTGTCCTGCGTACCGTAAAGGCGACCCTTCATTTTAAATCAAGTCGTCTTGTGGACGCCGGTCGGGTCGCCTCTACCCAATCGTCAATCAATAAATCGTAAATGGAATCACTCCCATTCAATCGTCGCGGGCGGTTTGCTCGTAATATCATACACGACGCGATTAATTCCGTCCACTTCGTTCACAATGCGATTCGACACACGCGCCAGCAAATCGTGCGGCAGGCGCGCCCAGTCGGCGGTCATGAAATCCTCCGTCGTCACGGCGCGAATCGCGGCGGCCTCTTGATACGTGCGCTGGTCGCCCATCACGCCGACAGATCGCACCGGAAGTAAAACCACAAACGCCTGCGAAACCATTGTTCGTCCAGCAGTCCCCAAAGGGGATGCTATTGAACTGCTGGACGGCGGCTTGCCCAAAAATCCAGCGCGCGACAATTCCTCAATCAGGATTGCGTCCGCCGCCCGCAAGCGACTCACACGCTCGGGCGTCAACTCCCCGAGACAGCGCACGGTCAACCCCGGACCCGGGAACGGTTGCCTCCAAACGAGAGACTCAGGCAACCCGAGCGCCTCGCCCACCGCGCGGACTTCGTCCTTGAACAAATAGCGCAACGGCTCCACGAGCGCAAAGTCCATATCTTCGGGCAGTCCGCCCACGTTGTGATGTGTTTTTATTTTCTCGGCTTTGTTCCGATCCGGCGCGGACGACTCTACCACGTCGGGATAAATTGTCCCCTGCACCAAAAATTTCGGCTGGCCGACTTGCTTGGCTTGCTGTTCAAAAATACGAATAAATTTCTCGCCGACAATTTTGCGCTTTTGCTCCGGCTCAGTGACGCCCCTCAGCGCGGACAGAAACTCGTCCGCCGCGTTCACCACGATTAACTCGGAATGCAAATGCTCGCGAAACGCAGAGGCAACTTGTGCGCCCTCGTCTTGTCGAAGCAAACCCGTGTCCACGAAGACGGCGACCAACTGATCCCCGATGGCTTTGTGTACCAGCGCCGCCGCCACCGACGAGTCCACGCCGCCCGAGACAGCGGCCAGCACACGCTCTTTTCCCACCTGCGCGCGAATTTTTGCAACAGAGTCTTCGATGATGGAAGTGGGAGTCCAATTTGGGGCCGCGCCGCAAATGTCCACGGCAAAGTGTTTGAGCAGTGCGCTTCCATTTGGCGTGTGATGCACTTCGGGGTGGAATTGCACCGCGAAATATTTTTTCTCAAAATTGCCCATCGCCGCGATGGGACTGTTGCCCGATTTCGCCAGCGCGACGAATCCCGCTGGCATTTTTGTGATTCTGTCGCCGTGCGACATCCACACTTTAGAGATCACGTCCAGCATCGTGCCGGGCATCAACGGCTGTATTTCTGCGGGACCGTACTCGCGTTGCGCGGACGAGTCCACTTGCCCGCCGAGCGCATGCGTGAGAGCCTGCATCCCGTAGCAAATGCCGAGGATGGGCAAACCCGTTTCGAGCACGAACGGTGGCACGAAGGGTGCGTCCGCTTCGTAGACCGAGCGCGGTCCGCCCGAGAGGATGAATCCCTTCGGCTGAATCGCCATGATGGTTTCGCGCGGCGCGTCCCACGGAAATAGTTCGCAATACACCTGCGCCTCACGCACGCGGCGGGCGATGATCTGCGCGTATTGCGAACCGAAGTCGAGAATGGCGATGGAGTTGGGCATCAGTTATCAGTGTCCAGTGTTCAGTGATCGGTTTTGGCGGAGCGCACGACCGAGATTGGTTCCACTGCACGTTTCCATATGCTCCACGTTTTCTAGATTACATGGAAACGTGCCGCGTCTAACGTTCAATATTAGCAATCAAATGAAAATGCAACTGTGGGAAATCCTGAAATTCCCCGCCGTTGACGATGAGTCGATCAAAGAGTGTGAAAAATTTTCGGGACATGAAATTTTTTTTTTGAGCAGAGGGAAAATTCACACGCTTTCTTTCTTACATCGGCAAAATGCGAACTTCCACGCGGGCATTGAGTGCGCTTGCCATGCGTTCCAGAAATAACAAACTAGGCAGGCTTTTTCCGCTTTCAATACGCGCGATGGACGGTTGATGTGTGCCAACCATTTCGGCCAATTGCGCCTGCGTTAATCCTTGCGCGATTCGCAAACGGGCAATTTGATAGCCCGGTTCGAGTTCGCGGGCAATGGCCGCAAATTCGAGGTCCTTGAGCTGTTCCTTCTGCCAATCTTTGAGGGTGGTTTTTGAAATGGGGGACATTTTATTTCTCCAATAATTTGTTCATGCGGCGCAGGGCGGTTTGAATTTCCTTTTCAGGCGTCTGCATGGTTTTCTTGCGGAAGCCGTGTAAAACCACAAACTCTTTGCCGTCATGCAGGCAATAAAAGAGGCGGTTGTCGCCGGGACGAAGTTCCCATAACCTGCCTTCAATACGCCGCGCATGCGGCATGGCGAGCGCTGTACCAAATTCTTCCAGCAGGCGCAGAGTGTTTGAAACTTTGACTTTATCGCGTGGCGGCAGGCTGTTGATGTAATCCAGCGCGGGAGATTTTCCGCGCTGATCTTCATAGAAGAGAATTTGCCACATGATTTTGTCTCCCGTCAATATAACAAATTTGTTATACCTTGTCAACATCAGCGCTGAGATGAAAATGCAACTGTGGAACATCCCACGGAAATAATTCGCAGTACACCTGCGCCTCACGCACGCGGCGGGCGATGAATCTGCGCGTATTGCGAACCGAAGTCGAGGCTGGCGATGGAGTTGGGCATTAGTGATCAGTGTCCAGTGTCCAGTTGTCAGTGCAATCGTAAATCGTAAACTGTTAGTCTCTGGTCTCGATACGGCGGACGAACGCCGCCTACTCGACCACCAAGTCTCAGTCTCCAATCTCTGGTCTCGATACGGCGGACGAACGCCGCCTACTCGACCACCTACTTCCTATTCTCCACTCTCTTCTCTCTACTCTCTGAACACAATCTTCCCCTCCTCCATACTGACAATACACGCCAGCGACTCAATCTGCACGCCCAGCGATTCGAGCGCGGCACGTCCACCCTCAAAGCTTTTCTCAATGAGCGCGCCGATGCCGACGATGTGCGAGCCGGAGGCTTCGGCCAAACGTGCCAGGCCGAGGATGGTCTGTCCGCTGGCGAGGAAGTCGTCAATGATTAATACTTTTTCGCCGTCCGCTAAATATTCGGGTGAGACGATTAGCTCCACCATGCGTCCCTTCGTGTGCGAGGGCGCGAGGGTGAGGTAGACCTGATCGGGCATGGTGATGGGCTTGGACTTGCGCGCGTAAACGACGGGAATGCCGAGGTGGATACCCGTTGTCAGCGCGGGGGCGATGCCGCTGATTTCCGCTGTCAAAATTTTGGTCGCGCCCACGTGGGCGAAGCGACGCGCGAATTCTTTTCCGCAGGCGTCCATTAAACGCGGGTCCACCTGATGGTTGACGAAACTGTCCACTTTGAGAATGCCCCCGCCGAGATTCTTGCCGTCGCGCTGAATC
>VFKQ01000208.1 GCA_009885445.1 Anaerolineaceae bacterium
GATCCTTCGTCTTCAAACCATCCGGCAACAATTCACCCACTTGCGTGCGCGATTTCTCCAACGACTCTTCCTCGGTCCAATTGCCGTTCGCCACGTGCTCCGCGGCATACTCGGGAATCAACCGCTCGATGTATGTTGCGTAATCTTTTTCGTCCATGGGGGTGAGTTTGACCATTTGACCCGCTTTCTCCGATCAGATAATTTTGCAGTAGAGAAGATAAATTTATAGATCGTCTTCGCTTAGACCGGCAACTTTCAACAAATGACGTAACAAGCCAACCTTAAGCGACTGGTTGCCATGAATGGGTACAGATATTCGTTCAATATATCCCTGCTTACCATAAATGTGATGGCTGCCTTTTACCCGCAATAACTTCCAGTCGTGTTTTTCAAGCAACTTTGCAAAATGCGCCCCGCTGACAGTCTTCATAATGTGATTTCAAGTACGCGGCTATCTTGTGTTTCTTGAGCGGGTTGAATATCCACCGATAAACAGCCTTCTATTGCTTCGTGAAGATTTTCAAAAAGTTCTTCAAGAGTTTCCCCTTGAGTCGCACAACCTGCAATAGCGGGAACTTCCGCCCAATAGCCGCCTTCTTCGGCAGAGTGAACTACAACTTTAAGTTTCATAAAATTTCTCCTTAATAAAAACAATTGTACTCCAAAAAACCCTCTGCGCTTCGATTACAATCTCCCCATGCGCCCGACATTTCTCGAAGTCAATCTCTCCCAACTGCGCCGCAACCTCGACGCCATCCGTGCCCGCGTCGGCCCCGCGCTGGTCATGCCGATGCTCAAGGCAAACGCCTACGGTCACGGCCTCGACGGCGTCGCGCCCTTCATCGCTCCCTTCGTCGACTACATCGGCGTCGCGACCGTCGAAGAAGGAATCTATTTGCGCGGACTTGGAATCGACAAATCGATTCTCGTCGCCGGCGGGATTTTACCCGAGCAGATTCCTCTCTTCGTCGAGCATGACTTAACCCTCAGCGCCTCGTCCACGCCCTTGTTGCGGGTCGCTGACCAACTGGCCGATAAAATATCCAAGCGAATCCGCGCCCACCTGAAAATTGACACCGGCATGGAGCGCGTCGGCGTGCGCGACACTGAAGCAGAATCGTTTCTCGAATTCTCGCTGACCTGCAAACACCTCGACATCGAAGGAATTTATTCACACTTCGCCAACTCCGATGCCAAAGATTTGACTCACGCAAAATTACAAGTGGAGCGCTTCAACGAAGTTTTACGCTTCTACGAAAAACGGAGCCTGCCCGCGCCGCGCCTGCGTCACATGGCCAACTCGGGCGGAATTTTACAAGTCCCCGATTCTTATTTCGACATGGTTCGTCCGGGCATCATGTTTTACGGAGTCTATCCCGCGCCCGAAACCGCGCGCACGATTGAAGTGAACCCCGCGCTGACGTGGCGCTCGCGCGTCGCGTACTCCAAGATTGTCCCGCCCGGGCGTCCGATCAGCTATGGGTCGCTGTGGCAACCTGAGGCGCGGACTCGAATCGTCACCGTCCCGTGCGGATACGGCGACGGGTATTTTCGGCGCATGACGAATCAGGCGCGAGTCATCGTCAACGGAAAATCATATCCGCAAGTGGGGCGCATTTGCATGGATCAGTTTATGGTGGACGTGGGCGATGACCTCGCAGAGGTGGGGGACGAGGTGATTCTGCTCGGCGAGGGAATCAGCGCCGACGATCTTGCCGAGTGGGCGGGTACGAATGCTTATGAAGTACTGACGAACATCGGTGCGCGGGTACCGAGGGTCTATATTACCTAAAAAATAAAACGGAACGTGCGCATTTTACGTTTTACGCATTACGCTTTAAGTAAACTTCCCCACTCTCCGCAATTTCCACATCATCCCCCGATCTCAACAATCCAAAATCTGATTCGCTTAACGCCACCAATGGCAGTGGTGTTGAATACAACTCGTCGGCTACTACCGATGCGAGCGCGAAGAAAAAATCTGTTTCAGTGGTGATGATCGCCGCGGGCGCGGTCTTCGCGCGGATTGCTTCGAGTAGCACCGCCGTCGTCGTGGACGAGCCGCGCGTGAAGGGCAGGGCCAGAATTTTCCCGCGCGCAATCTGTCCCGAGAGTTCGTGGCGACGGTCGGTGATTTCGCCCGTCTTCCAATCGTAGCCGCCCCAAAACGAAAGCGGCTCGTGGCTGACGAGCGCGAGTCCGCGTGCTGTGCCGGGGATGACGGTTTTTCCATTCAGGGTTATTGATTTCATCGGATTGAAAACTCCTCTTGGCCACGGATTTCACGGATTCGCACGGATTTTAAAAACAAATCAGTGAAAATCCGTGAAATCCGTGGCAGAAATATTTTTCTATTCATTCCACGCCGACTCATCTCGAATAATTTTTCCGGCCACCGCCGAGTCAACACAATCTTGCAAACTGCCGAAGCCGATTTTT
The DNA here is from genome assembly GCA_009885445.1 of Anaerolineaceae bacterium. Lineage (GTDB taxonomy): Bacteria > Chloroflexota > Anaerolineae > Anaerolineales > Villigracilaceae > Denitrolinea. The sequence continues at coordinate 2,440 of VFKQ01000208.1, forward strand.
TTGTTGAGCAGGCCGGGCGCATAATAAGCGAACTTGGCCGAGTTGGTCATCAAGTTTTGAATTTCTTTAGGCAACATGGGGGAAGTGAGAATGCATGTATCCACTGTGATTTGTGCGCCGAAATCTTTTAGCGCTTGCACATAACCTGCGCGTTCGGCAAATTGAGTCATCGCGCGGCTGGAGGTGACCAGGAACTTCACGTCGGGATGTTTTTTCTTGCCCGCAATCATCGGCGCGAGACGCGCATATTCGGCCAGTGAAAAATGTGGACTGCCCAGCACGACCAGATGAAGCGAGTCGTCGTCGGTGTGTGTGAGTGCGCGACGTGACTCGCGCAACGTGTCCATGTTGATTTCAATCGTCTGCTGTGGCGCGTGACCTTGAAAGGCCGCTTCGAGAGTCTCTGCTTCGGGCGTGACGCCGACGATGTGGAACATGGCCACGCCGCCCGAGGAGGCCGTCGCCGCGCCGAAGGCTTTTAGTTGATCGTCGTCAGGTTTGAAGGTCATGCCATCAATGACTGGAATTTTTCCCAACGCAACCTTGCCCACGAAGTTTCCGAGCACGGGATAAAAGTCGTCGCGGCGTTGCAGTTCGGTGGGGATGTCAATCAGCTTTAAAAGTAATTGTCCCGCGCGATTCTCTGTGAGATGCAAACCGATCGCGGGAGCGCGGCCAGTGATGGCACAACAAACGTCGAAGAGGTCGGGGTAGCGGTCTGTGCGCGCGCCCAAAACAGAATTTGCAAAAACAATCGCATTCGACTCACCCCAGGCGATTTGCTGACCGAACGACGGCTTCGTCTCTGCCTGATACGGTGCGCACGTCCAGGTTGGAATCGTGCCCATGCTTTGATACGCGACCATCTGACGATGCGCCTGCCGTGCCCAATCGTTTGTCACCGACCATTCCTGCCAGTGATGTTCGTCGAGTCCGCTGACGTTGAGTGTTGTCGGCACAGAAACTTTTGCGCCGAGGCCCGCCAGCTTTTCGGCAAATTCGAGTCCGGCGTCGCCGATGTAAACGGTGCTGTCTATGTGCGCGCCAACGATGCTCAGCAATTCATTTGCGCCGGCCACCGTGGCCATGCGCACGACGATGGTCATTGCCATTTTTGTGGCGGGACCAAAGTCGCCGCGCAACATGGCTTGGTCGTGCGTTGATAATGAAAGAGTCATGCGTTCTCCGTTTGCGGGCGTGCCGCAAAATAAATTCCGATCAAAATTAAAACGCCGCCGATGATTACGCTCGCGCTGGGCCTCTCACCCAAAATGATTAGCGCCAGAATCGCCGCGCCGATAGGTTCGATTAAAGTTGTTACCGCCACGAGCGATGCAGAAATATATTTTAGTGCCCAATTATATGTAGAGTGTCCGATGAGTTGCGGGAAGAGCGCCAGTAGAAAAATCCATGCGTAGGTTTGTGGCGTCAGCCCGAAAGGCGATTCGCCCGCTGTAAACATAATTGCGATTAGCACCAGCGCAGACATACTATACACAACAAAAATATATGGGATTAACGACATGCCGACTCTGAGTTTGCGCCCGATGATTAAATAGCCCGAGACCGTTACCGCGCCGACGAGGGCCAGCCCGTTCCCGAGCATGGCGCGTCCGCCCGTCAGCGTGGACAGAGTCGCACAGCGCAAGCCGCCCTCCGTGAGTCCGCACGAGTCTGAGAGGGCAATCAAGGTCCCGCCGAGGAGAGCGAACGTTAACCCGAGCAAGGCCCGGGCGCCGAGTCGTTCATCCAAAAAAAGCGGAGAGAGAATCGCCACCCACAGCGGGCCGGTGGAGACGAAGACGACGGAGCTGGCCACGGAGGTGAATTCGAGCGAGGCCGTCCACGTGGCGAAATGGATGGCGAGAAAAAAACCTGATGCCAGCGCGAGAAAAATTTCGCGGCGCGTGAGAATTTTTAATTCGGCGCGATGTTTGTTTAGCGCAAGTGGAGCGAGTAATAGCGCGGCGAAAGTTAAGCGCAAGGCGGCGATGACGATGGAGGCTGTGTTTTCTTGCGCAAAGCGAATGAAGATGCTGGACGAGGAAATGGTCAGCACTGCGAAGAGGATGGCGAGGCCGACGCGCGTGTTGGACATTGCGTTATTTTGCAGGCTTGCGTTTTTTATTGCCGTCACGTTTATCTACCCAGCGCCAAAAGGCGGGGACGAGGATGGAGGTGAAGATGAGGCCGCCCAGCCATTTCCAGTCGAAGGCCGCGATTTGCTGGCCGACGCTGGCTTGCACGGTGACGTCGCTGTTGTAGGTTTTTACTTCGCGCCAATAGTGTACCCCGTCGAAGTTGACCAGGCGATAGACGACGAGAATCAGGCCCTGCGTTCCGCTTTGATTGGCGGTGACTTTCCATTGCCAGTGTGTGGTTTCGGAGGGGTCAATAGGTTGCTCGTCGCTGGCGTGCAGTGACTCAATGGTGAAGGCCGCGTTGTTGCGACTGACCAGCACGGCTTTTGTCAGCGGCGAGATTTGCACGCTGGCGGTCTCGATGATGTTGCCGAGGTGAATGATGTCGTTGAGTTCTGCTTCGCTCAGCGAGGGATTGATGGAGAGTTCGACGATGGTCGCTTCGTTCAATTGCATTTGCGCTGGTGACTGGTAAGCCAGCGAAGCGGAGATGGACTCGCTCAGCGCCTCGTCCACGCTTGCCAGTGAATCGGGCGCGATGACTGTGTTACTTGGAACATGCGGCGTGGCAGGAACGGCGGACGTTGGCTGAGCGAGTAGACCCGAGGAGCCGAGGAGAATCAGTCCGCTGAAAAAGATGGCCAGGCCGAGAAGAATGTATTTGCGCGAGTTGGTTGCGGAATCCATGTGTCACCTTTTTTGAAAAAAAATTGATGCGGTGATTGTAGGAGCAAATGCGCCAATCGGCAAGCGGTTAAATATAGTCGGGGCGGCAGTTGCCGCCTCGACTATATTTGCGCGAGGAATTTTTTATTCGTTGGGGACGATGATCCAGATTAACAAGTAGGCCAGTATGCCCGGCACGCCGCCCGGGATGAGCGCGAGCAGAAAGGCGAGGCGGAACCAGAACGAGCTGATGCCGAAGAATTCGGCCAGTCCGCCGCAGACGCCGGCCAGCATGCGGTTGCTCCGTGAACGGCGCATTTTCTTTGTTTGTGTTGTCATTGAAGACCTCCAGGGTTGAGTAGTGAATTTGATTTTACATGGGTATGTACGCAGGAGATGAGAAAAAGATGCGGGAACGGATGTCGATGGCAGTGTAGGGGCACGGCGGCGCCGTGCCCCTACACGTTGCGCGATATGTTTCTTGACACGCCCTCTCAACACGGCTAAAATCTTTGTAAATATTTTTCTTTCATTCACAAGGAGTGTGTAAAATGGCTTTTGAACTTCCGAAATTGAATTATGCAGTAGACGCGTTGGAGCCTCACATTGACGCGCTGACCATGACCATCCATCACGACAAGCATCATCAGGCCTACATTACCAATTTGAACGGCGCCATCGAAAAGACTCCTGAACTGGCTGGCAAGTCGCTCGAGGAGATGCTCGGCGATTTGAACGCCGTGCCCGAAGCGGTGCGCGCGGTCGTGCGCAATCACGGCGGCGGGACGTGGAACCATTCCATGTTCTGGGAGATTCTCGCGCCGAACGCTGGCGGACTGCCGACGGGCGACTTGGCGACGGCCATTGAATCCGCTTTCGGCGGGTTCGACGCGTTCAAGGGCGAATTCGACAAGTCCGCGATGGGCCGCTTTGGGTCCGGTTGGGCCTGGCTGGTGAAGAAGGGCAGTGGACTGGCGGTTGTGTCCACGGCGAATCAAGATAACCCCATGTCTGAAGGCATGACCCCGATTTTGGGCATTGACGTATGGGAGCACGCGTACTATTTGAAGTATCAGAATCGTCGCGCCGATTACGTGGCCGCGTTTTGGAATGTGATCAATTGGGACGAAGTTGCCCGCCGTCACGCCGGCGCGATGTAGGCGAATTGCAGTTTGCAGATTACGAGATGCGCAGATATAATCTGCGCGCTCGAGTAATCATCCAACGAGGAGACTTTTCATGACTCATATTATTACCAGCCTATGCTTGCGTGACGCCGGATGCGTGGACGTGTGCCCGGTGGAATGTATCGTGCCGGGTGTGCCGCAGGATAAATATCCGTGGTTTTACATTGACCCAGTTACCTGCATTGACTGCGGCGCGTGCGTGCCCGAGTGCCCCTTCACGGCCATCTTCCCCGAAGATGATGTGCCTGCGGCGTACACCGCCAAAGGCGGCGAGTGGATTTCACTGCCGACCATCAGCGGTCATTACGAAGGTCCCAATCATCACGGCGTAAAGGTTGTGCTCGAAACGGCGCGTCAGCTCGCCCCCGGCGAGCAAGTGGACTTGACTGCAGACATTAAGCCGAACTACGATTTCTTCCTGCCGGGCGGGCCAGGTTATGGCGCGAACGATACGGACGAAGGCAAGGCCGCCCTACATAAGTAAGCGTCAATGCGCAATGTAAATCAAAGTCCCCGTCTCTATTTAGAGGCGGGGACTTTTCTATTTTGTATTCAGGATCTTGTCGAACGCATCCAGCAGAATTTTTACATTCTCGAGGCTGTTGGACTGTCCCATCAACCCAATGCGCCAGACGAGGTCTTTGAGCGACCCAAACCCACCGGCGATTTCGATATTGTATTCCTCCAACAATCGCGCGCGGACTTTGTGCGGGTCCACGCCTTGCGGGACGCGGGCCGTCGTCAGCGAGGGCAGGCGGTAGTTGAGCGGAATGAAGGGCGCCACTTCAATATTGGTTAGCCCGCTCCATAAAGCCTCTGCCACCTTGCGATAGCGCGCAAAACGCAGCTCAAGAGTCTCCTCGTGTAATTCTCGCAGGGCTTCGGCCAGCGCATAATGCATTGTCGCCGAGGCGGTGTGATGATAGGCATGCGCACCGTTCCAATAGGCAGAATACAATTTCAAATCCAAATAAAAAGAATTGACCGGTTTCGTGCGCTTCTCCACTGCCTCTTTTGCGCGCGGCCCAAACGTAATCGGCGCCAACCCGGATGGCGAGCAGAGATTCTTCTGGCTGGCGGAATACGCCGCGTCAATATTCCATTCGTCAATTTTGAGCGGGATGCCGCCGAGGGATGTGACCGTGTCCAACAGAATCAACGCGCCATGCCGATGCGCGGCTTCGGCAATCTGCGGAATGTGCAACTGCTCTGCGCCGGTGGATGTCTCGGCGTGGACGATGGCAAATAATTTGTAAGCCTTTGCCTTGAGCGCAGTTTCAATTTCTTCAACTGTGAAAATTTCTCCCAGCGGACGGGTGATACGATCCACGTTGCCACCCTGGCGCGCCGCAATTTCGGCGATGCGTTCACCGAAATAACCGTGAATCGCCACGAGCACATTGTCGCCGGGTTCGATCAAATTTGTCAGCGCCGATTCCATGCCGGATGTGCCGGTGCCAGAGAGGGCAAAGGTCCACTCGTTTTTGGTTTGGAATGCGTAGCGCAATAATTCCTGCTCTTCGGCGTAGAGTTTGAGCAGGTCGGGGTCGAGATGTCCCACCGTGGGAGTCGTCAGCGCGCGCATCACGCGCGGGGAGGTCATCGCCGGCCCGGGTCCGAGCAGGATGCGCGGTCCGCGATTAAATTGAGGGGTCATGTGTGCTCCGTCTCTTTTAGTTTTAAAAACAGGCCCCGATATGGAGCCTGTTCATTTATTAGTCGTGCGCAAACCTTCAACGCAAATGTCGCGAACACTTGCACCTGGCGCAAGTGCAGGTGTGAGCGAATGATACGATTTTTTTCAAAAGCCATTAGCGACATCGTGTCTGTAGGGTAAATTCGCGTTAAAAATTTTTGTTCGATATTCTGCCTGCACGACGGAAAATAAATCGCTAGATCTCGTCTTCTTCCTCTTCCCAGAGTTCATCGGTTTCTTCGTCATCTTCCTCTTCCCATTCATCGGTCTCTTCGCTGTCCCAGCCTGCGGCGGCGGCGGCGGGGTCGGTGGGGGAGTAGGTGGCGCATCCCGTGTCGGGATCAATTTCTACTGCGGCGGCGGAGCAATAGCCTTCATCCACGAATACACAATCTGAGTAGTGACAACGGATACGGGGCATTTTAGTAATCCTCCTGAAGTTGGGGTTGTTGGAGTAAACGGATGGCAGAAATGATAAAGATGAGGGTCATTGAAACCTGCGAAGTGACACAGAACGGACACAATGCTTTGATCAACACAAGTTCCACATAAATAAGGTAGGCGGTAAAAGCAAAACCGATCAGCGCCATGCCGAAAATGATCAAGGTCGCATTTTCGCGCATAAAGTCATTGCGCTTGCCGAGCAGGTGCGCCGCCAACAGCGCCGCATAACCCAGTATGCCGATCACCGCCACCGGCACCACGCCCACTTCAGAAAAACGGCTGGCGTTCACATCATGACAGCCGCCACTTCCAATGCACATGCCATCATTGTTGGTGATTTTGTAAATGGTCATGTAAATCGAGACGAGCAGGCCGAGCACAACGAGCGCAAGAGAAATTTGATACAGCCTATTTTGCATTTACACCTCAATTATGGAGCAACCAAGCTTCCACTTCCTGACCAGCAGGCGCAGATTTTACACCAGCGGGAATAATTAGTAAAGCATTGGCCTGCACCAGTGAAAACAAATTGCCCGAGCCTTGATGTCCCGCCAGTTGCGCGCTGCCCGTCTTGAAATCCACGATGCCGCGCAGGTAACTTTCGCGCCCATCTGATTCGATGGGTTCGCTCAACTTCACGCGCAGGCTGGGTCGTTCGCTGAATAATTCGCCAGATAGTTTTTGCAAAGCCGCGCGCGCAAACACTTCGTAAGTGACAAATGCCGAAACTGGATTCCCCGGCAGGCCCATAAAATGAATGCCGCGAAAACTTCCGAAGGCCAGCGGCTTGCCCGGGCGCATATTCACTTTCCAAAAATCAAGACTGCCTTGCGCTTCCACCACCTCTTTGACAAAATCATACGCGCCCACTGAGACTCCCGCCGACGAGAGAATCATGTCTGACGATTCGTCCAGCGCCCGCTCCAACGCGGACCTCACAGCGGCCCGCTCGTCCCGTGCGATTCCCAAGCGAACAACGACTGCACCGTCCGCCTCGAGTTGCGCCGTCAGCGCCACCGAGTTTGACTCGTGAATCTGCCCTTCGCCAAGCTGCGACTCAACTGGCACCAACTCGTTACCCGTCGAAATCAACGCTACGCGCGGTTGACGAATCACGTTCACTTGCGCAACGCCCAACATGGCAAGTAGCGCCAAATCTTGTGCGCGCAAACGCTGACCGCCTTGCAAAACTTCCTGTCCGCGATGCAAGTCCTGTCCGCGCGGACGCACGAAGTCGCCGCGTTTAATTGCGTGATAAATATTCACTTGTGCCGGCGCGCTCGAACCAGGCACGTTGTTTTGAAAGTCCGTTTCTTCAACCGGCACAACCGAGTCCGCGCCGAGGGGCAGGGGCGCGCCGGTCATGATGCGCGCGGCCTCGCCCGCGCCGAGCGCACTCGTCAGCGTGGACCCGGCGGCTAGATCGGCGACCACCTGCAAAGTCCGGGCTGAGGCGCGCGTGGCGGAGGAAACGTCGTCGGCGCGGACGGCGAAGCCGTCCATGGATGAATTGTCGAAGAGGGGATAATCGAATGGGGCCGCGATGGGCTGGGCCAAAATCCTGCCAGCCACGCGTTGAAGCGGAACTTGCTCGGTCTCTTTAATCGTTTGAATGGCGGCGCGAATGCGTTCTTGCGCCTCACGAACAGTGAGTAAAGCCATGGGCCTCCGTTGAAGCGGCGACATTATACATCAACTTCGCTTTCGCACGTGCTCAAAATTTTCGCCGCGAAGCAGGGAAGAGCGCGAAGAAAACCTTTGCGCTTCTTAAAAAAAATTCGCGCCCTTTGCGCCCTGCGCGGTGAAAATGTATGGCACTGAAACCCGTGTATAATTGTCGCGGAGGTTCTTGCATGGAAATCACCTGGTACGGACATTCTTGTTTTCGATTGACAGAGCGCAGTATGGCCACTGTGGTGTGTGACCCGTTTGATCACACCGCCATTGGTTACAGCGCGCTGAAATTAAAAGCTGATATCGTGACGGTCAGCCACGATGCGCCCGGCCATAATAATTTGGATGTAGTGAAGGGTGTGGCGCACACCATCACCGGCCCCGGCGAATTTGAAATTGGCGGCGTATTCATCACCGGCGTGCAAACCGACGGCGCTGGTAAAAAAGCCGGCGGCCCGCGCAACACTTTGTATGTTTTTGATTACGACGGCATCACCGTGGCGCACCTCGGCGACTTGCGTCAAGTGCCTTCGCAATCTGAAGTGGAAGCGCTCGGCACCGTGAACGTGGCCCTCGTCCCCGTGGGCGGCGGCTCGAGTCTCAACGCGGCCAAAGCCGCAGAAGTTGTCAGCCTGCTCGAGCCAAATCTCGTCATCCCGATGCACTATGCCACGCCCGCTGTAAAGAAAATAGAGCTGGATGAACTTGGCAAATTTTTGAAAGAGATGGGCCTGAGCGCGAACGTGGTGGAAAAACAAGCCTCACTTAAAGTGACTCGCTCAAGCCTGCCCGACGAGACGCACGTGATCACGCTCGATTACGCGCGCGAGTAAAACGAATGCCCGTTAAAGTATTAATGACCTGGGACATTGCCCCCGAACGCGAACAGGAATATTTTGAATTCGTTATCGGCGAGTTTGTGCCCGGCGTGCAACGCCTCGGCCTGCAACCCATTGAAGCCTGGGCCACCATCTATGGCAATCAGCCGCAGATTCAAGTCTGCCTGGTGGCAGAAGATGCATCCGGTGCGCGGCGCATCCTCACCTCGCCTGAGTGGATTCGCCTTTCGGAGCAACTTTTTAATTACGTGCGCAATTACTCGCACAAAGTCGTCGCAGCCCGCGCCGGATTTCAGTTCTAGTTCACGGCCTTGCCACACGGCAAGGCCGAATTAATTTATGTCTCGTTTCCGTTTCTGGCCCCCCTTTATTACAATTTGTTTATTTGAATCTTTGCTGGTCAGCGTGGACGCATTGCGCATCGGCGATGACGGCTTAAGTCGCTGGCTGGTCAGCGGCGTTTTAATTTTAATCGACGCCGCCCTGATATATTTTTTGTTCGCCTCTCGCAACGCGGATTGGCGAGTCCGCTGGCTTGAGCCGATTGCCCACCCAAAATTTTTTCGCACCCTGCAAATCATCGCCGCGCTTCTTGCTCTCGCTTTTGGCGGGTTACTGTTTCTGTTACGTTATCTCAACCCCGAGTTAAGCACGGCGTACTTTGCGCGCCTCGCGCCGCTGTTGACTCTTTTGTTTTTGCTATCTACTCAAACCGGTGTGTGGCTCCTGTGGCTACAAAATGGATTCAATCAAATGCCCGGCCTAAAGAAAACGATTCTTCCAGCCGCGATTGCTTTTGGAATCTTCATATTGGTTTGGATGCTAATTGCCATCACCGGCCTGGGCATCACGAAAGACCCGAGTTATTGGGCTGAACCCGGCGTTCCGATTCTTGGCTGGCAATTTGCGCTCGCATTAATCGGCGGGCTGTGCGCCTTCCTTTTCTTTTTGCGCCGCGACATTTCGCCGCGCATTGATTTTTATATTGCCCTCGCAATTTGGGTACTCGCTTTTGGTTTATGGATGAACGTGCCATTATCCACTTTACAAAATAGTTTTTATGCGCCCATTCAGCCGCCATACGATCAGCCTTTTCCCAGTTCCGATGCGGCGCTGTATGACCTGAACGCGCAAAGCCTCCTGCTCGGGCAGGGCTTTGTCAAATCCATTCCGCCGCGGCCTCTGTTTATCCTTTTCCTCGCCGCACTGCATACTTTGTTCGGCCAGGAATATGGGCGCATTGTTTTCGGGCAGACAATTGTCCTGGCGTTTTTTCCAGTGGCGCTATATTTCCTCGGCAAGAATTTGCACAGCCGCACTGCTGGACTCGTCGCCGCGCTGTTCGCCATCTTCCGCGAAGTGACCAGCCTGTGGGTCTCCTCAGACGCGCGCGTCTCAAACACAAAAATGTTGCTCTCCGATTTTCTGACCACGCTCGTGCTGGTCGCTTTTCTTTTAATTGTCCTGCGCTGGTATCAAACCAAACCGCGCGCGCTCTTCATGGCCTTCGCCGTTGGCGCATTGCTGGGTTTGCAAATTCTCCTGCGCAGTCAGTCCCTTTTTATCGCGCCTGGGATTTTGCTCCTCGCGCTTCCCATCTACTGGCCCGAGTGGAGACGTTGGGTTGCGCAATCCACGCTCTTCGCGCTGGGACTCGTCCTCGGCCTTGCGCCGTGGCTGGCGCGTAATTACGCGGTGACGGGACAAGTCTCGCTCGACGACCCCGCGCAGATTCTCGCCGTGGCCAGTCTGTACAGCGGCGGAACCGCGACATCGAATAACGATCTATTTGCAGGCATGACCCCCACACAGATCAGCGACTTCGTCATGCAAACGATTTTAGACAAACCGGGTTATGTGGCCGGATTTGTGGCCAATCAATTCTTCGCCAACGAAATTGACACTTTACTAGTTTTGCCCATCTTTGCGCGTTACGACGGATTGTCCGCGCCCGTTCATCTTTATTGGTACGAATGGGACGGCCATCCCGCGCCTATTAATATTGCGCTCTTCATTATCTATCTCGCAGTCATCGCCCTCGGCCTCGGCGCCGCGTGGACTCGTCTGCGCTGGGCGGGACTCGTGCCGATTGTGTTTCATCTCTCGTATGTTTTTTCCACGAGCCTCGCGCGTTTTAGCGGCTGGCGTTACGTCTTCCCCGCAGACTGGGTCGGATACTTTTATTTTGCGCTCGGCTTTGCGGAACTACTTGGATTCGCCGCCCACATCTTTGGCGTGGACTCTCTCCGCCCCTTGCCCGCGCCCGAAGCGGATTCAGTCTCGAGAAACATTTCGCCACTTCGCGCAATTGCCTTCATTGGCGCAATTCTTTTGATCGGCAATTCTCCCCGCCTCGCCGAGACTGGCATCCGCGCCTCACTGCCGATTTGCGATACGACAATTACGCACTGCCTCAGCGCCGCCGACTTAACTTCAGCGCAGATTCAAAATTTCATCACTCAACCCAACGCACTCAGTTTAAGCGGGCAAGTTTTTTACCCGCGCTATTTTTCGCGCGGAAACGGATTACCGTCCACGAATCCGCTGGCGGCGTATGCGCCCCGTGACTACCCTCGCATCGGCTTCACTCTTCTACTTAATGACAATGTTATCCAAGCTATCCTGCCGATGAAAGGCGTACGTCCATTCCCGAACGCGCAAGGCGCGATTGTTTTGGGCTGTCAACAAGATAAATATGTCGAAGTGCGCCTGATCTATTTCCCCGAATCGGGCGAGATATTTACAAGCGGCTCGTTGAACGATCCGTGTGAAAATTTGTAACGCGACACCAGGGTGTCGCGAGTGTGCTTTTAGAAGATGAGCAAAATCCCCACCAAACTCCTTCGCTGGTACAAACTCAACGCGCGGACTCTGCCCTGGCGCGGACATGCCGACCCATACGCCGTATGGGTCTCCGAGATCATGCTCCAGCAAACACGCGTGGACACTGTGATTCCATATTTTGAAAAATGGATGACACGCTTTCCGACTGTTGAGTCTTTGGCTCAGGCATCTGAACAAGATGTTTTGAATTTATGGGAGGGACTCGGTTACTACTCACGCGCCCGCAATTTGCATAAAGCGGCGAGACTCGTCGCCGAAAAATTTGACGGTCAGTTGCCGCATACTGTGGACGCGTTACGCATGCTCCCCGGCATTGGTCGCTACACCGCCGGCGCAATCGCCTCGATGGCCTTCGGACTCGACGAACCTGTGCTCGATGGAAATTTGCGCCGCGTGTATGCGCGGCTTTTCAATATAGACTCGCCCGCCGATTCGCCGCAGGGCGAAAAATTATTTTGGTCTATCGCATCTGAGAATTTGCCGAAGGGCAAAGCGGGGGACTACAACCAGGCACTGATGGATTTGGGCGCGACGATTTGCACGCCGCAGAATCCGCGCTGTTTGATTTGTCCGCTGATGGGGGAGTGCGCGGCGCAGAAGTTGGGCTTGCAGGAATTGCGACCTGTGTTGAAGGCCAAAGCGAGTGTGCCGCAATATGTGCAAGTGGCGGCGGTTATTGAACGGCGCGGACGAGTCTTGCTGGCGAAACGCCCCTCGCGGGGACTCTTGGGCGGGCTGTGGGAATTTCCCAATGCGCGTGTGACGGGCGACCCGGCGCGGATGTTGAAAAAAGCGATTCGCGGCGCAACCCGCCTCACGGTCCGCGCTGAGGCGGAATTGGGCGTCATCCAACATGCGTACACACATTTCAAGATCACAGTCCATGCTTATCGTTGTGAACTTCTTGAAATGTCGCCAGATAAAAATTTGAAATGGATTCGCTTGGGGGAGTTGGAGGATTACCCGATGGGCAAGATCGATCGGCAGATTGCGCGCAAACTATCACCATCGTCATTGCGAGCAGGGTGATCTTCCCGACGAAGCTAACGCAGTTTCTTCATCAGCAATATATTTTTTTCATCGTCCGATAAAAACGCCAGCGTCAGCGCGTTGTGTTGCGCCTGACGAATCTGTTCGTCGCTCAAACCCGCTTGCGGCGCGGCGATGTTGTATTCGTGCGGCAGGGTGATGGCCGAGATGCCCGGGTCGTCGCTGTTGATGGTGGCCAGGATGCCGTGCTCCAGAAATTTTCGCAAAGGGTGACTTGCATAATTTGGCACGGCGCTGATTTGCACGTTGCTGGTTAAATTACTTTCGACCCCAATTTTATTTTCAGCCAGATAATCCATCAGCGCGGAATCTTCCACGGCGCGCAAGGCGTGACCGATGCGTTTCGTGCCCAACTCGCGGATGGCCTGCCACACACTATGCGGACCGTCCACCTCGCCTGCGTGGACGGTGAATTGCCAGCCCGCCTCGCGCCCGCGCTTGAAGTGCTCGACAAATAATTCGCCGGGGAAATGAATCTCGTCGCCGGCCAGGTCGAGCGCGACGATGTGCTCGCGTTGAGTCAGCAGGGCTTCGAGTTCCTTCATGCAATCCGCCGCGCCGTAAGTGCGACTCAGGATGCCGATTAAATTTGCGCGCAAGCCGAAATCGCGTTGCCCCGACTCGACTCCATCCACCACTGCTTCTACGACCGCGGCCGGATTGAGTTGGTGTGCCTGTGCCATAAACCACGGACTGAAGCGCAGTTCGATGTAATCGATGCCTTCGTTTTTTGCGTCCCAAACATTTTCATAAGCAATGCGCCGACAGGCATCGTAGTCCACCAACACCTCCATCGGCCATTTGAATTTCTCAAAGAAAGCCAGAATGCCGGGTTGCGGACTGGTCACCTGCACAAAAGGACGCAGTGATTCTAAATCGCGCGCGGGCAAGCCGATGTTGTGCTTGCGACCCAAATCGAGCACGGTCTCAAGGCGCACATTGCCATCGAGATGACGGTGGAGATCGATGAAGGGCAGGGATGGGTCAATCATATTTTGTGGGGCGAATGCAGGGCGAATGCTGAGCGACTAAAGTCGCCGCTACAATTACGAAGTCCGCCTTCGCGGACTGAGCCGACGAAGGTCGACTTTGCGTTGGTTGAGGCGAATTTATTCGCCCAGCGCCGAAGGCGGGGCCACCAATTACGAATTAGTGAACACTGAACACTGATTCACTGAAAACTAATACTTCCTCACCACCAGCACCGCGTTATGCCCGCCGAAGCCAAAGGCATTGCTCATGGCCACGTTGATTTTCGCATCGCGTGCAGTGTTCGGAATATAGTCCAGGTCGCAATCGGGGTCGGGCGTTTGATAATGAATCGTCGGCGGCAGTTTACCCTCGCGGATGGCCTGCACGCAGATGATCGCCTCCAACGCGCCCGTTGCGCCCATCATGTGACCGGTCATGGATTTGGTCGAGGAAATTGGGGTCTTGTAAGCCTGCGCGCCGAACGCGGCTTTAATGGCTTTGGTCTCCGAGAGATCGTTGAGCGGCGTGCCCGTGCCATGCGCAGAAATGTAGCCCACATCTTCTGGGTTGACCTGCGCCGAAGCCAGCGAATTGCGAATCGCCTGTGCGCCGCCTGCGCCCTCGCTGTGCGGCGCGGTGATGTGATAGGCGTCTGCGGTGGCCGCATAACCGGCCATCTCGGCCAGAATGTTTGCGCCCCGCGCTTTGGCATGTGTTTCGGTTTCAAGAATCAAAATTCCCGCGCCCTCGCCGATGACCAATCCGTCACGGTTTTTGTCGAAGGGTTGTGGCGTCATCGAATAATCATCGTTGCGTCGCGACATGGCCTGGATGCGGTCAAAGGCGGCAACTGTCGCGCGGCTGATGGTCGCTTCTGCCGCGCCCGCGATGGCCGCGTCCACCACACCTGCGCGCATCATCATCATCGCCGTGCCAATTCCGTCTGCGCCAGAAGCGCAAGCTGAACTGACGGCGAAACACGGCCCATGAATCCCGTGGTCAATAGCCACCAGGCCCGCGGCGCCATTCGGCATCAGCATGGGAATCAGAAAGGGGCTGACCTTGCGCGGGTTGGTGTCGCGAATCAAAAAGACGGCATCTTCAAGTGAAGTGATACCGCCGATACCAGTGGCAATCACCACACCAACACGGCTGGAATTTTTTTCAGAAATTTCGAGCCCCGATTGTTTAAGCGCCTCAGCCGTTGCCACAGTCGCAAAGTGTTCGTAGCGGTCGCGGCGGCGCGCCTCTTTGGGATCCATGTATTTTTCCGGCTCAAAATTTTTCACCTGACAGGCGATTTTTGCCAGATATTCGCTGGTGTCGAAAGCAGTGTTCGGCCCCACGCCCGAAACGCCGTTCAATAAATTTCCCCAATTTTCCTGCACCGATAATCCCAATGCGCTGATTGCGCCCATGCCGGTAATTACAATTTTTTCCATGATGCCTCCAGGTGAATGTTATTGCGCAAGTGATTCAAAAAACTTCAGTCCAGAGCCGGTCAACACAGCCACCACCGGGTCGGGCAAATCATCCAGGGTTTGTTCCAGTGCGTTCCACACCAGTCCGCTGGTTGGTTCTACATATAACCCCTGCCGCGCCAAGGCGTCACGCCCCGCCATGATCGCGTCTTCGGGCACCGCAA
>VFKQ01000369.1 GCA_009885445.1 Anaerolineaceae bacterium
GACATCAGCGGCGAACTCGAAGAATTTGAGTCGCTGGCGAAATTAGATGACGAAGCCAAACGTGCAGGCATCATGCTTCTCCCCGGCGCGGGCTTTGACGTGGTTCCCTCCGATTGCCTCGCCGCGCACGTGAAGCACAGACTCCCCTCGGCCACAAATCTCAAATTATTTATTCGCTCCGTCGGCGGCGGAGTCTCGCGCGGCACGGCGCGCTCGGCCATCGAGAACAGTCACCGCGCCGGACGCATTCGCCGCGACGGAAAAATTGTCAGCGTGCCGTCGGCCTGGCAGGTGCTCGAACGCGACTTTGGGCGCGGCCCGCTTCCAGCCGTCTCGATCGGCTGGGGCGACGTGTCCACGGCGTATTACAGCACGGGCATCCCAAACATCGAAGCGTACATGGCGCTCCCGTCCGCGGCGATTTTCTTTCTGCGTTTGATGCGCGTCGTCGGTCCGCTGTTTTATGCGCGGCCTGTGAAAAAATTTCTGCAATCCCTTCTGCGTTTTCGCCCCGAGGGACCAACCGAAGCTCAGCGCACGAACGGATTCGCCGTCATGCTCGCCGAAGCCAGCGACGGCACGACGACCGTGCGCTCAAAAATCCGCGTGCCCGAGGGCTATCAGATCACGATGCTGACCACCGTCGCCATCGCCAAACGGATTCTGGCGGGTGATTTCAAAGTCGGCTTTCAAACTCCCAGTCTCGCTTATGGAAAAGATTTTATTTTAGAATTTCCTGGCGTGTCGCGCGAAGACGCGTAGGTCGGAGTGGTCGCGAAGCATCCCTTCAGGGGACACTCCGACCTGTTATTTCAACCTTTCAAAAATGCAAATTTCGCCTATAATTCGGCATCGGCTGTTTGCACGACGACTCGAAAGGCAGACCACCATGCAGATGATGCTGTTCCGCGAAAGAAGCAATCCTTTGAGAGCGCCGGCCGCCAACTTCTGCGGGGCAGTAGATTACGCCTCGGTGAACATCGGAAAGCGCTTCTTGTGGGCAAATGGTGATACGGAAATTTACATGGGGAAAAGAGCAGAGTTAATCAGCATTCGTGCCGTAAATTTCATAATCAAACCGACCCTTTTCTGCTGTAGCGAGAAGGGCGGTTTTCAATTCATTGAAGGGAGGTTATTGCAGGAATCATAAAAGTAATGGCCAGACATCAAGAATATTACGATCACCCAATCATTCCATAAGGAGTTTGAGTAATGAAAAAATTCTTGCTTCCAACGATCAGCCTTTTGCTGATTGCCTCGTTCATGTTCCCGATCTCAGGGACAGCCGCCTCTCTTGCGGGCGCGAATAACAGCGGCTTCAAGACGGACCAGGCTTCGATGCTCAGCGCGGTTATGGCGGGCGTAGAAGTGACTCCGATTCTGACTGTGGGCGACGTGCTCCCCAGTGGTTTTCGATTTGAAGCCATCCCGGATGGAATTGCGCTAAAGACTCGTGGACAGGGACGAGTTGACCTTTACATTAACCACGAAACCAGCAAAGTGCCGTTCCCATATAATACGCTCGCGCCGACCGCCGCCAACGGCGAGAATGACTTTGATAACTCGCAGGTCAGCCATCTGATTCTCAACCAGCACTCTGCGGGTGTGCTCAATGGCTCGTTTGCAATTCCGAGCAGTGCCGGCTTCCAGCGTTTCTGTTCCAGCTACCTTGCCACGAGCAAGGAAGGTTTTGACCGCGAAATCCTATTTACCAATGAAGAGTCGCCTGATTATGTGCTTCGGCAAGAGGCATCCTGGCCGCCAGCCTCGTTGACTGACCCGAATCAGCGTGAAGTTGGTCTGGTCATTGCCCTCGATATCCAGACGGGCAAGTACTTCCCAATCTATGGCATGGGCAGGCACAACCACGAGAACAGCGTTCCGATTCCCGGGTATGGATATCCGGTAGTGTTATCGGGTGATGACACGTTCACGAGCGGTCCGCTGACGGGTGTTTTCGCGCCGGGCGCAGTGCCTTCTCAATCACAACTGTATTCCTATATTGCTTCGAGCACCGACGCTCTGCTCAATGATGAAGGCGACCTGTGGGCTTTTGTCTCTGATACCGTCGGTGTGAAGAACTATTATCAGGTGCTGCCCGGCTCAGGCGCAGTGATCACCGGTCACTTTATCCAGGTGCCGAAGAGCATCGCCACGGGACTTAACCCGGATGGCTCAGAGGTGAAAGCGGCGGACTTTGGTTACCCCTTGCCGCCTACGAACGGCAGTTGGCAAATTGACCTGCGCACTGCGGCCCCTACCGCGAAAGGCATTGACGGTCCGCAGTGGGTGCTTGAATACTGGAGCGACATCAACAATGTATTCCAGTTTGTGCGTGTTGAAGATATCGCCTACGACAAACGACCCGGCATGGAGAATGTCGTCTACATTGTCGACTCGGGACGAGGCCGCACCGCCGCGCAGAGTTTGGACACACCGAACTTCAGGTCTACCAATGGCCGCGTGTGGAAGATGGTGATGGACCCGAGCGATCCCACAATCGTGACATCGCTTACAGTTTTCGTTGAGGGTGATGATAATCCCGTCAAGACGTCCAGCGAAGTTCACCAACCGGATAATATTGAGACGACCGCAGGTGGACTACTTCTGACTGAAGATCCTGGTAGCAGTCAGCAGTTCACTGCCGCTCAACAATTGTCAGATCTCAATGCCACGACCGCGCGCCTGTGGTTTGTTCCATTCTCAGGCGTTCCGCAAGTGGTCGTGAAGATTAATCAATCTGCAGACGGCGGCGCCACCGATGTGGACGGCCGGCCTGCCGGAAACTGGGGCGCCTGGGAGACGACCGGTATCATCGATGCCTCTGCGGCCTTTGGCCCCGGCTACTTCCTGATCAACGTGCAGGCGCACTCACTCTGGATCGAAAGCGCGCCCGGCGATGACAACAACGGCGACCTTTTGCCCGACTTCACCTACAAGCGTGAAGGCGGACAGTTGCTGTTGATCTACATCCCGGGTTTGTAAGTTGACTGAATAAACCCTAATCAAACTGGACACGCGATTACGCGTGTCCAGTTTAGTTTCAGACTCCCAGAATCGCCGATGGCGCGGACTTCATGCATGGGTTCCCCGGCGTGTCGTAAAGTGACAGTCACCTTTAAGGTGACTGTCACTTCGGCACGGTTTGTTCGTTACTGACTCGTGATCTGACACCTGAGGAACGAATCCAGTTTGGTATCTCTGATCAAGGAGCGACTTGTCCGGCGCAGTAAAGTATACAAAAAGCCTCGCGGATAAAAGTCCGCGAGGCTTTATTTATCAAAAACCATCTCAAATATATCTCAACTGGTTTTCGATCTCATCAGTAGAAACACTATCCAGCAAAGCCAGAAGCCTTGTTACAACTTCCTCAGGCTTGCGGCGTTTGGCAATTATCACGCCATAATGTTTGAGGCCGGTTTCCACAAACTTGCGGTGTTCAGTCTCAAAGTCCACGCGGTTATGAGTGACGATAGCGCGCTGTTGAGAAACAGCATATAACATTTGCTCGTCATCAGATCTGCCTGACATCTCTGCATTGCGCGAAGATAACACATCAAAACCGCGCGTACGCAGGTTGTCCACGATTCGCACCGAAACGTCTTCGTCAAAATATAAATGGATGTATAACGCTGAATTTTCCCCATCAGTCATTGACTGGCACTCGATTCAGTTCAATATATTTCTCGATCTCATCACGGTGATCGTCGTAGTAACTAAGCGCGTCAAAAATTTGTGCGAGACGTAGGTGCGGCAAATTGCGTGCAATCTCATCTGGGGTATCCCCAAATCTCCAATGTTCAACAATTGCGCGCACAGGCGTCCGGGTATTTTTAATCACTGGTTCGCCGCTTAATATCGCTGGAACACTCTCAATGTAAGGATGCTCGGTCGGCTGACGTGAAGTAAGCTCCTCGGCAGGCAAAAGACTCTGACGTAACTGCTTGAGTTCTTTTTCAAGCGCGTCAATCCGTATAACAACTGTTTGAATATCAAGAGAGAATTCACTCATAACAAATGCCTTTGGTAATGTAAAACGAGTATAACATAACTAGAATTTCCTATCTACAAAATAGAAAGGCCTCGCGGACATTTCATCCGCGAGGCCTTTCTATTTTGCCCAACCACGCAAAACGCAAACCTTATCTCCCAATTCCCGGCTCGCATCCGTCCTGAGCGGAGCCGTGTACTCACGGCGCAGTCGAAGGACGAGCGGTGAAGCAATTCCCCTCGCGCACCCTATCATTGCGAGCGAACGCTGGTCGAGTAGCCCCGTGATTGTCGGGGCGTATCGAGACCAAGTGAACGAAGCAATCCCGTGTAACATTCCAACAATTGTTGGAATGAGAGTCGAGATTGCTTCTCGAAGCCTCGCAATGACAGGCATGTAAAAGGAGATTGCTTCGGGCGGGGTCTCGATACGGGCGAGAAGAGCACTCGCCCTACTCGACCACCCGCCCTCGCAATGACAGGAATCGCAGTGGGGTTTCTTTCATCTTTCATCCGTGGTTCCCCTCAGCAAGTATAATTTCCCCATGCCTCCCTTCACGGACAAACGCATCCTGCTCGGCGTCACCGGCTCCATCGCGGCGTTCAAGGCCGCGGACCTGGCCTCCAAGTTAACGCAGGCAGGCGCGCAGGTGGACGTGATTCTCACGGCGGGCGCGGAAAAATTTATTGCGCCGCTCACCTTTCAATCCGTCACGGGTCGCCGCGCCTACACTGACGCCGATCTGTGGGGCGGCGAAGCGCATGTTCTGCACGTCGGCCTCGCGCAGGCCGCGAATCTGCTCGTCATCGCGCCGTGCACGGCGAACACGCTCGCCAAACTTGCGCACGGCCTCTCGGATAATTTGCTGACCGTCACTGCGCTGGCGAGTCGCTCGCCGCTGGTGCTTGCGCCCGCGATGGATGGCGGGATGTTTGACTCAGACGCGACTCAAGCAAATCTCGATTTATTAACCGAACGCGGCGCGACGATTCTCGGTCCGCAGGAGGGACATCTCGCCTCGGGCGGACTCGGGCGCGGACGCATGACCGAGCCAGCAGAAATTATCGGCCATCTGCGCCTCGTGCTCGGACGTGAGGGCGGGTTAGCCGGAAAAAAAGTCGTCGTCTCCGCCGGCGGGACTCAAGAGCCGCTCGACCCGGTGCGTGTGCTGACGAATCGCTCCTCGGGCAAACAAGGTTACGCGGTTGCACAGTCCGCGCTGGATATGGGCGCA
>VFKQ01000096.1 GCA_009885445.1 Anaerolineaceae bacterium
ACTCAGGGCGATGGGCCGTCTTTGCTGGGGTTGGGTGGCGTCACCCGCTGGCTGGATGAACAGTTGGGTCTGTTGACCTTTGATGACTTGAAAATCCCCTGCGCCGTCACAGCCGTAGACCTGCGTACCTCACACGAGGTGATTCTCAGCGAGGGGCTTCTGCGCGAGGCGCTCTTGGCCACCATTGCCTTACCGGGTATTTTTCCGTCGCGCCGAATTCAAGATTGGGATCTTGTAGATGGTGGCACGCTAGACCCCGTGCCTGTTTCGGTGGCGCGCACTTTGATGCCCAAACTGCCCGTGGTGGCCGTCTCTTTAACCGCATCCATCGGCGAGCCAGAACGGACGATGGAAATTGCTTTTCCGGGTGTGCCCAACCGCATCGCCCAGCGCATTGCGCGTTTGCGTCCTGCACAAGCGTTGGACATTTTTCTACAAGCCGTGGAAATTGGCAGCCGGCTGATGACTGACCTGCGCCTTGAAAAGGAAGCGCCAGATGTTGTGATTCGTCCGCTGGTGCAACACATCAAATTGTTGGACAAAGTGGACGTGCCAACGCTGGCGCGCATTGGAGAAGAAGCAGTGACTCGTGCGCTCCCAGATTTACAACGCATGCGCGGCTGGCCAGCCCGTCTTAAACGTGCCTTTGCCCAAACGTACGCGCCTCAATAGGGTAAGTATTGCGGCCTTGAATCAATCTACAACTACGCCCCTCGGAGGACACGATGAAACGCGATTTACGTGATTATGCCAGCAAAACAGATCGTCGCCTTGTAATAGGTGGTTTGGTTTTGCTGTTTGTTGTTGGCGGTGGCTTGATCTGGTGGCTGTATGGCACTGGCGGAGCAGGGCTGGGTGTCACTTGCATCATGGCGGCTCTTGCCCCAGTGGTTTTAATTCTTGCTGTCTTTAAAGGAATAGATTGGATTCTCAGACATGCTGGCCGAAAATAACACCGAACTCAAAACGATCAACGATTGGGTAATGCGTACGCGCGCGGCAACGCAAACACCGGCGCGATTATTGCTCATGCTTCATGGCCTCTCTGGCGACGAAGACTCGATGTGGGTCTTCACCAACAATTTCCCAAAGACGTATTCGACTCTGGCCCCGCGTGCGATTCATCCCGCGCCCCAAATGGGATTCACCTGGCGCCCGCTTCAACCCGGGACCTTTGGGCGGCCCAGCCTCGAGGAGCTGCGTCCCGCCGCTGAGGCGCTCATCAACCTCGTGGACGTTTTCGCGCGCGAGACCGGCCTCGACGCAACCACGTTTGATGCAATCGGATTCAGTCAGGGCGCGGCGTTGACCAACGTGCTTTCATTTTTATTTCCGCACAGAATCGGCAAGGCCGCTATTCTGGCGGGCTTCATCCCCTCGGGGATGGAGTCTTTGGGGGAGGGCAACCCGCTAACGGGTAAGTCCGTTTTCGTGGCGCATGGAACGCTCGATGAAACAGTGCCCATCGATCGGGCGCGGGCGTCCATCCAATTTCTGAAAGATGCGGGCGCGCAGGTGACCGTTTCTGAATCTGCTGTGGGACATAAACTCAGCGTTGACGGATTGCGCGCGCTCGAAACTTTTTTGCGCGCTTAACCGTTTCTCATACGCAGAACGTTGACGCGTTCTTTTATTGAGAGTATGCTTGCCCAGAGAAATGTGATGCACTTATGAAACCAAATTTTTCGCGACGTGATTTTCTAAAACTGACCGGCCTGACGCTTGGCTCACTGGCACTGCGCCCATTTAACTCTTTTAAGCTCTCGGCTTTGCAGGCGCCCAAAAGACTGGCGCAATTTCCAAACAGCGAGATCATCGCACGCGTTGTTACCAGCGGCGTGTCACTGCGCAGCCGGCCAACCAATGATTTCGCTTTGAATACCGAAATTGCAAAACTGGAACCCGATCATCTTGTTGCGTGGGGACGTGAAGTGGTTGGAAATGTGGTCGGCGGACTTTCTAATCAACGATACCTTGAAACCACTGAGGGATTTATTTATTCTTCGATGGTGCAACCGACGAGAAATATTCCGAATGCACCCATTACAACAATGCCCGCCGGGCAGGCAGGTTTTTGGGCCGAGGTGACTGTTCCGTATATTGACCTTGCCCATGAAGGCGTAATTGCATCTCCGTGGTTGCAGGATAATATTCTTTATAACTTTCCTCCGCGTTTATATTACGGTCAGGTGGTGTGGATTGACCAGATTCGCCAGAATAATGATTTTGTAGAATATCGCTGGAGCGAGGATGCCTATGGACATGGATATGGATATGGTGGTTCTTACGGCGAATTCTTCTGGGGCGATGCTGTGGGTTTCAAGATTCTCACCGAAGCAGATGTCTCGCCGATCAGCCCCAACATTGACCCCAAGGACAAAGGTATTGTTGTAAATCTGGATACCCAGACCTTATCCTGCTTTGAAGGAAAAACGGAAGTCTTTTTTTGCCGCACCTCCACTGGCATAGCCATTGACCCTCTCACCGGCCTGAGAAGCGAAAAGCTTGCCACGCCAGTCGGAAATCTGATCACCCACTGGAAAATCATTTCAAAGAATATGACGGCTGGCAGTGCGCAATCAGGATATTCAACCCCGGCTGTTCCCTGGTGTACATTTGTCAGCGGCGAGGGCGTTGCGATCCATGGCGCTTTCTGGCATAACGCATTCGGCGAGAAATGGTCGCACGGTTGTATTAACGTGACACCTGAAAATGCCAAATGGATTTTCCGCTGGACAACGCCGCATATCTCGCTTGCGCAAAGTGAAATGCGCATGTCACTTCCCGATCACGGCACCATCGTTGTTTCGGTGGAGAGATCGTTTTAATGCACAATTTAGGAGCCTCATGGATATAACCAACGTCACCGTCGGTCTGGCTTTTCTCGCCGGCCTGGCCTCTTTTCTCTCCCCGTGCGTTTTCTCGCTCGTCCCCGCTTATATCGGCTACCTCGGCGGACGCGCCGCTGGCTCTGTCGGCGCTGAAAGCGATGTTGCAAAACAGCGCTGGATCACCTTCACGCATGGGCTGGCTTTCGTGCTTGGGTTTAGCCTCGTCTTTATCACTTTGGGTGTAGCCGCCTCGGTAGCGGGACGATTCTTGTACGACCTGCGCTTTTGGCTGGCGAAGATCGGCGGAATCGTCGTCGTCATTTTCGGCCTACACATGACCGGCATTATTCGCATCCCGTTCCTTAATTACGACGCCCGCGTCCACACCCTGCCCGATCGTCGTCTCGGCTACCTGTCCTCGGTGCTGATGGGCGTCTTCTTTTCTGCGGGTTGGGCGCCCTGTGTCGGCCCGGTGCTCGGCGCGATTCTGACATTGGCCCTCAACGGCGGTGACTTAATCCTCGGCACCAAACTTCTCACCTCCTATTCCGCGGGACTGGCCATTCCTTTCCTCGTCGCCGCGCTGGGCATCGGCTGGGTGACCAACACCCTGCGCCGCCACGCCAAAACAATGCACTATGTCGAAATCGCCATGGGCGTGGTGCTGGTCATCGTCGGCATCATGCTCTTCCTCGGCACGTTTGAACTCTTGGCGCGTTACGGCTTCTTCGTGGATTTTGGACTATAAAATGATCACTGTCACACTTTACGCTAGAAAAGACGATCAAGCCTGCAACGCCGTCCGCGCCGATTTATCCGCGCTCCAAAAACAACAGCCGCATCGCCTTGTCGAAGTGGATATTGACTCAGACCCCGCCCTGCAAAAAAAATATCAGGCGCAGATTCCCGTGCTGACGATGGGGCCGTACACATTGTCCGCGCCCATCACGCGCGCGCAGATTCAAGTCACGCTGGGCGCGGCGTCAAATAGGCGCGACCAACTCGAAGCGGTGGGCGATGCGGGGTATGCTGAACGAGTCCGTCGTGGCGCGGAGCTTACCCGCGCCGACAAAATATCCTATTGGCTGTCGCGCCATTATCTCGCGTTGTTGAACCTGGTTGTGGCAATCTACATCGGCCTGCCTTTTCTCGCGCCCACATTGATGAACGCTGGCGCAGAAGCTCCGGCGCGCGCTATTTATACGATGTACAGCCCGCTGTGTCATCAATTTGCATTTCGCTCGTTTTTTCTTTTCGGCGAACAACCCTATTATCCACTGCCTGAGGCGGGCATCGCTGGCGTGAAGACTCTCGATCAAGTCTCTGGTATCGAAAACCTAAACGACCCCAATAACATCAGCCGTTTGCAGGCGCGTCAATTCACAGGTAATGACCAGACGGGCTACAAGGTCGCGCTGTGCGAGCGCGATGTTGCAATTTATGGCGCGCTATTACTTTTTGGTTTGCTGTATGCCGCCACAGGCCGACGCCTGTCCGCCTTGCCGTGGCCAGTGTGGTTTGTCATTGCAATCGGCCCCATCGGCCTCGACGGTTTTTCGCAACTCTTCAGCCAGTTTGAATTTTCGTGGCTGTCCTCCGTTTTGCCATACCGCGAGTCCACGCCGTTTTTGCGTGTGCTCACCGGCGCGCTGTTTGGTTTTTGCACAGCCTGGTTTGCCTATCCTTACCTCGAAGAATCTATGTCTGAGACGCGCCAATTCTTCGTCAAAAAATTTGCCACCATCACCACTAAATAAACATGCCCTTCCATCAAGAGCAGGACATTCGCTATTTCGCATTTGAAAATCTCGCGATTCCAAATGCAATCTTCACCCGTCGCGGCGGAGTCAGTCCCGCGCCGTGGCAGTCGCTCAACGTGGGCGGAGCAGTGGGCGATGACCTCGCCAACGTCCGCGAGAATCGACTGCGCTCTTTCGCCGCCCTGCGCCGCGACCCCGCCTCGATTCACGACGTGTGGCTGATTCACGGCACAAGCGTGGTCCACGCTGACGCCCCGCGCGACCTCACCGAGCCGCCGCTCAAAGCCGACATCCTCACCACGAACAATCCCGCCGTTACACTCTTCATGCGCTACGCCGATTGCGTGCCCATCATTTTGCACGACCCCGTCAAGCAAGCCATCTGCATTGCGCATGCGGGCTGGCTCGGCACCGTGCGCGGCGTGGTCAGTGTCGCCGTCGAAGCCATGCAAAATCGTTATGGCTCCGCGCCTCGCGATTTGCGCGCCGCCATCGGCCCCTCGATTGGCCCCGACCATTATGAAATTGGCCCCGACGTCGCCGGAGAAATTCACAAAGCCCTCGGCCCGCGCGCCCACGAAGTGCTCAACTGGCGCGGCGAGAAACATCACCTCGACCTGTGGGCCGCGAATCACATTCAGCTTGAGCAGGCCGGCGTTTTTCAAATAGAAGTGGCCGGCGTGTGCACCGCCTGTCACACCGACGATTGGTTTTCGCACCGCGCCGAAAAAGGCCAGACCGGTCGCTTCGGCGCGCTGGTTGCGTTAGCATGACCCTCACCGACCTCATCCGCGAACGCTACGGACACACCCTCGATAAAATTCACGCCGCCGAAAAACGCGCGGGACGAATCGCGGACTCGACGCGCCTCATCGTCGTGACGAAGACTCAGCCCCTCGAAATCGTTCAGGCCGCGCTCGAAGCGGGTGTGCCCATCCTGGGCGAGAACTACGCTGAAGAGGCCGCCGCCAAAATGGACGCCCTCGGTCCGCGCGCGGGCGTGGAGTGGCACATGATCGGCCACGTCCAAAGCCGCAAAGCGGACTTAATCCCCCGCCGTTTCGCGCTGATGCACTCGCTCGATAGTTTAAAGCTGGCCGAAAAACTGAATCTCCTGTCAGCCCAGGCAGGGACGCGCCTGCCCGTCCTGCTCGAGTTTAATGTTGGCGAGGAAATCAGCAAGCAAGGCTGGCAAGCCCGCGAAGAATCGCGCTGGCCCGACCTCTTCGCGGCTGTGGATATAGTGCTAAAATTGGAAAACCTAAGCGTGCGCGGACTGATGACCATGCCCCCGCTTTACACTGACCCACAATTGTCGCGGCCCTACTTTGAAAAATTGCGCCGCCTGCGCGATGTGCTCGCCCAAAACTTCCCAGCCGCAGACTGGCACGAACTATCCATGGGCACCAGCGCAGATTTTGAGACGGCGGTGGAAGAGGGCGCAACCCTCGTCCGCGTGGGCACGGCCATCGTCGGCGCGCGTCCGCTTAAATAATTTGCTCACCTTATAAAGATGGTCGAGTAGGCGGCGGGCGATAAAATTAGTTTTGACATCTTTACTCAAGCCGCCGTATCGAGACCATCGAAAGGCGAGTTGGAAAAAATAATGCGAGGTCTGTGTGATTATTGACTGGTTAATTCGTCTGATTGATATCGCCTATAGTGTGTTTGTGCTGTTGTTGATTCTGAACGTTCTATTTTCTTATATCCTCGATTACTATCACCCGGCCCGTCAGGCCATCGAGCGGATTATTGGCCCACTGCTCAACCCGATTCGGCGCAACGTGCCGCCGCTGGGCATGTTTGACTTGAGCGTGTTAATTTTATACATTTTGATCTATGCGCTGAAAGGTGCCTTGCAGAATTTATTACTTACCCTGAGGTGAAATTATGTCAAAACGAACTTATCGCATGCATGACGGCAAAAAAGGCGCGGCCATCGCCGTGCGCATCACGCCGCGCGCCAGCAAGAATGAAATCGTGGAAGTGCAAACTGACGGCACGGTGAAGATTCACGTCACCTCGCCCGCCGAAGATGGCAAGGCCAACGACGAACTGCTGGTCTTTCTCGCTGACGTTTTGCGCGTGCCCAAAACCCGCATCGACATCGTCGCCGGCGCCTCGGGCCGCGACAAACTCATCGCCGTGGTAGACATGGACGCGCAGGAAGTTCACGACCGCATCGTGGCGCATTTGCAATAAACTTTGTAGTAGCGACTTCAGTCGCTTTCTCACGCTCATCAACGGCTGCCCCACAGGGCGCTTCGCAGAGCCGTCACTATACAAAAAACAGAACTGGCCGCAATTGCGGCCAGTTCTGTTTTCGGCGATTAAAATCGCCTCAACCATTGCGAAGTCCACCTACGTGGACTGATTGCCACTAGCCGGCGAAGGTCGGCTTCGCACAGGTTGGCGCGACTTTAGTCGCCCAACGGCGAATACACATCGCGATAAATATTGTAGATCTCATAAATCGAGCGGATGTAATCGCGCGTTTCGCTGAAGCGGACGATTTCTAAAAATAAATCCTGGTCACCTTGG
>VFKQ01000073.1 GCA_009885445.1 Anaerolineaceae bacterium
GAATCCCGTTCTACATCGACGCGGCACGCTACGCCGAAAACTGTTTCTTCATCAAACAGCGTGAACCTGGCTACGAGTCGAAATCTGTCAAAGACATCGCGCACGAAATATTTGCCCTCGCTGACGGTTTTTGCATGTCCGCCAAAAAGGACGCCATCGTCAACATCGGTGGTCTGCTCGCCACGAACGACGAGAATCTTTTCAACAGCATCCGCAACGAGTTAATTCTGCGCGAGGGCTTCCCCACCTACGGCGGACTCGCCGGACGCGACCTCGACGCGATGGCCGTTGGACTCTACGAAGGTCTTGACGAGGCCTATCTCGCCTCGCGCATCGCGCAGACTCAATATCTCGCCACACGACTCAACGACGCAGGCATCCCCACCATCCAACCCGCAGGCGGGCACGCCGTGTATGTTGTGGCAAATGAAATTCTGGCGCACATTCCCAATTACGAATTCCCCGCGCAATCCCTGGCCGTGGAACTGTATAGCGAAGGCGCCATCCGTGGCTGCGAAATTGGTTCGGTGATGTTTGGCTGTTTGGATCCCGAAGATAACACCTGGCATTACCCCAAACTGGAATTACTGCGTCTTGCCATTCCACGGCGGACGTATACGCAAAGTCACATGGACTACGTGGCGGACTCGCTTGTGAGAATCAAGTCCCGTGCCAGCGACCTGCGCGGATATAAATTAACTTACGCGCCGGAGATGTTGCGTCACTTCACTGCAAGATTTAAGCCCATACAAAACATGTCATTGCGAGGGCGCTATCCCTGGCAATAATTCGTTCATCCCATGTAAATCAGCGTTTGCTGAATTATCTTTACAGATATCACGGAAGCTTTACCAATTGATTTCCACTCAGCACAAAGCGCCAGGTGACGGGCTGGCTGGCGCAACACAAACCATCGCTTGGCCCCTGCACGCGCATATTCAGTATGATGGTTCCATTCTCCACCGTCGCAGACTCAACTCCTACACGATCACCCAGGTAAATTGTTGAAACATTGAATGCGCTTCCGTTTTGATTCAGCACCGCCGCCATTTCGATAAAGTGACCCGTGCCGCCATTCTGAGTGTTCAGAAATACAAGGGCATCCTCCAACCCATCAGCATTAATATCGCCAAATAAAATCGGGTCTTGCATGCGCGTGGTGTAAGCATCCGCCGATTCAAATGCAGTCGGTGGTGTGCGGTAATATATTCCATCCGTCAATTGATACTCGCCCCAATCTGGCGAGCGATAGATGCCATTACGAAGAACGTCAAGCGAAAGAGTTGCGCCATTTACAGGGCTGGGTGTCTCATCGGAGCCTGGAACTGGTGTACATCTCAAAGGCGGAGTTGGCGTAGGCGCAATAAATGTGGCAATGTTATTGCTCTCATCAATTTCTTGAATCAGATTCTGCGGGTCAACACTGATATTGTAAATGCCATTCGGCGCTGAGGCGGGCAAAAACACTTGCATACTTTGACCAGCCGGCAATTCGCCAATTTGAACGGCGTACCCGCTCGAAGTCTCAACAACAGCAATATTTACAGCCGTCACGAACCCGCGATTTTCAACGGTTGCGCGCACCTCGTAAGAGCCTCCAGCAGTAACGCAATTACCTGTCTGACCCTGAATAGACAAATAAACATTGTTGATTGCAAGGTCGGGCAGGGCATTCGATAAATGCACTGGCGTCTGCTCAACAATGGACGTCAAACCGCAGGCTGAAAACAGGAAAAGAAATATGATTGCGAAAAATGTTTTTGATTTCATCTCGAGCCGTCCTTGGCAAAAAGAAAATTGTGCATGCTGAACATGCTGGCAAACGCTAAACGCAGTGCCTTTGTTCCAAATGATAGAATAGAAACCTATGACTCGCTGGCTCTCCCCCACTCCCGTCCATATCCCGCCATCTTTCGCCGACTTAAATCTGCACCCCCTCGTCGCGCAGACTCTCCTCCGTCGCGGCCTGACCACGCCCGAAGCGGCTCGCGGTTTCCTGCAAGCGGACTCTGCCTCCGCGCCTTTTCCGGGTATCGAGCCAGCCGTCGAAAGAATCTCTGCGGCGATTCGCAATAAAGAAACCATCTGCGTCTGGGGTGACTTCGACGTAGACGGACAAACGTCCACGACTTTGTTGGTGCAAACATTTCGCGCGCTGGGTGCCAAGGTCGTTTATTACATCCCGATTCGCGGCAAAGAAAATCACGGCGTGCATGTCGAAACTCTCAAACCGATTCTCGACAATGGCGCGACTCTCATCGTCACCTGCGACACGGGCATCAGCGCCCACGAAGCCGTGGACTATGCCAACTCGCGCGGCGTAGACGTGGTCATCACCGACCATCACGATCTCGGCGAGACTCTGCCCAACGCGAAGGCTATTGTCAACCCAAAATTATTGCCAGCGAATCACACACTTGCAAATCTCGCGGGCGTCGGCGTTGCATATAAACTCGCCGAAGCACTAATTACTAATTACCAATTACCAATTACTGCTGACGATTTGCTCGACCTCGTCGCCCTCGGCCTCATCGCCGACGTTGCATTACTCAAAGGCGAGACGCGTTCCCTCGCCCAGAAAGGGATTGCCCAATTACGCGTCACGAAGCGACTCGGATTAAGAGTCATCGCCGAGCTGGCGGGGACGAGTCTTGAAACGCTGACGGAGGAAACGATCGGCTTCACCTTCGCGCCACGTCTCAACGCGTTGGGCAGGTTGGGCGACGCAAACCCGGCGGTTGAGTTGCTCACTACGACCGACCCGGCCCGGGCGCGGGTGTTGGCCGCGCAGATCGAGGGCTTAAACTCCCAGCGGCGACTGCTCACTAGTCAAGTGACAGAAGCGGCGGAGGCGCAGTTGCGCGAACATCCAGAATTGTTGAATGAGTCTGCGTTGGTGTTGTCGCACGCGCATTGGCCGGGCGGCGTGGTGGGCATCGTCGCGAATCGACTCGTGGACAGATATCACAAGCCCGCGATTTTGCTGACCGAGTCTGACGACGGAATCTTGCGCGGCTCGGCCCGCTCGGTGGAGGGCTTGCATATCACCGAGGCGATTGCATCACAAAAAAATATTTTGCTCGGCTTCGGCGGACACCCCATGGCGGCGGGCATGTCGTTGCCAAAAGAAAAATTGGGCGAGTTTAGAAAAGGTCTGGGCCGCGCAGTAGAAAAACAACTCGGCGCGCGCATAAGTGAAGAGCCGACTCTGCAAATTGACGCGTGGTTGAATTTGGATGAAACCAATCTCGCGCTGGCCGACGCTCTCGAAATGTTGGCCCCGTTTGGCGCGGGCAACCCGAAATTGACTCTGGCTTCGCGCGGCGTGACCTTGAAAGCTGTAACTGAAATCGGCAAGACCCGCGAACATTTGCGTTTGAACGTGGAAGATGACCGCGGCGACTCGCAAAGTCTGCTGTGGTGGAACGGCGTGGGCGAGACTCTGCCGCAGGCCGACACAAAATTTGACGTTGCTTATTCTCTGCGCGCGAGTTCGTATCGCGGACAAAGACAAGTGACGTTGCAGTTTGAAGAGTTTCGCGTTGCTGAGGAAAAAATTGTTGAAGTGCAAACGGGCAGGCTTGAGATTCGAGACTGGAGATTGGAGACTGGGCGAGTCGATTCTTTGGGCGCTGATGTTTTGATTTGGGCGGAGGGAAGCGAGAAGGCGCGCGGCAAATCGCGCTTTGAATTAAATCAGGCCAATGAACTTGCGATTTACACAACTCCCCCGTCTGTGACTGAGTTGCGCAAGGCGCTCGAGATTATTCAACCAAAAATAATTAATGTATTTGCCGTCGCGCCCGCCGAAGAAAAACCGGAAGCCTTCTTAACCCGCTTGGCCGGTTTATGTAAATACACGCTGGCTCAGCGCAATGGGCAAGTGAATTTGCAAGAGCTGGTCGTTGCAATGGCCGCGCGCGAAAATGCGGTGCGCATTGGTTTGGAATGGCTGGCGGCGGGCGGTCAACTGTCTGTCATGTTTGAAGATGGTCAAATTATTTTATCTGCCGAGAGGCAGGAAAAGAATCCTTACTTGCAAGCCGAGTTATTTGTGGCGTTGAGGGGTATGCTGGACGAAATGTCTGCGTTCCGCAATTTTTTTGCAACAACACCAACCCTCGACGGTTTGTTGCACTGGAAGAATTAACGGGAACAAGCTCTCCCAGCGCGGCGTCTAGCGGGAAATCTTTGGAGGTACCCATGAAAAAAATATTTGCCCTACTCATCTTTGTGTTGGCTTTGGCTGCATGCAATCCCGCGACAGAATCGCCCGACACGCCCGTAGACAGCGGCCAACCCGGCGGCGGACTCGCGCCGATCTACGAGCCGCGCGCCGGCGACGAGTTGCTTTTGCGCGGTGAAATCTATCTCGACTCCACCGATTTGCTGGTGGCCGAAAGTTTCCCCGTGCAATATTCCCTCGTGTTGAAGGGCAATCTGCCTTCGCCGTGTCATCAACTGCGCGCGGTCTACAATCCGCCGGATGCCACAAACGCGATCAGTATTGAAATGTATTCAGTCGCTGAACCAGACGCGGTTTGCGTGGCAATGCTCCAGCCGTTCGAGCAGTCCATCTACATCGGCGCTTTGCCTTCTGGGCATTACACGCTTTGGGTGAACGAAAAGCGGGTGGCTGAGTTTGATGCGTGAGGGAGGTACACAGGGAAACATGTACAAACGTAAACACGGAAGAGCCTCTCGGTTTTCGGGAGACTCTTCCGTGTTTTCTTGTCTACGTGTGTACTTGTTTACTCTCAGGCGTCAATGAGAAAGGATTTGCGAGAGAAACAGTTTCGTTCGTTCCTCATTCGGGTCGTCGAATATTTTCTCGGGCGTGCCACTCTCCACAATTTCCCCCTGGTCGAAGAAAAACATTCTATCGGCCACTGCACGGGCAAAGCCCATCTCGTGTGTCACGACCAGCATGGTCATTCCGGACCTGGCAAGTTCCACCATCACGTCCAGCACTTCCTTGATCATCTCAGGGTCGAGCGCGGAGGTGGGTTCATCGAAAAGCATGATCTTCGGTTGCATCGCCAGCGCGCGCGCAATCGCCACGCGTTGTTGCTGTCCGCCCGAAAGTTGACCGGGGTATTTATGCGCCTGTTCCGGGATGCCGACTCTTTCGAGCAATTGCATGGCAGTCTCCTCCGCCTTTTGCTTCGTCCACTTACGGACTTGGATAGGGGCGAGAACAATGTTCTGCATCACTGTTAAGTGTGGAAACAAGTTGAACTGCTGAAAGACCATGCCCGTTTCCATGCGCACCTGCTCGATGTCACGCACATCATGTCCCAACGTGATGCCGTCCACAATAATTTCCCCGCGCTGATGCTCCTCGAGGCGATTGATGGCGCGAATAAAAGTGGACTTGCCTGAGCCTGACGGGCCAAAGATGACAATCACCTCCTTTTTCTTTACTTCCATATTAATGCCTTTCAGGGCATGAAAATTCCCATACCATTTGTGCATGTCGCGCACAGAAATAATTGTATCGTCGGCTTCGCTCATTATATTTCTCCTTGCGCTTTAGCGTTTTCCAACGCCCAGGCTTTCCTCGAGTCGCTGGCTGAGATAAGACATTCCATAACTCAGCACCCAATAGATCAGCGAAACGAAAACGTACACCTCTCGCTGTAAACCCAAAAAGTCAGGCTGTGCCAATACGGTTTTTGCGATTCCCACCAAGTCAAATAATCCAACAATCGCCACCAGCGCCGTGTCCTTGAATACTGCAATGAACTGCCCAACCAAAATCGGAATAATCAAACGCAACGCCTGCGGCAAAATAATAAAGGCCATGGTCTGCGCGCCGCTCAAGCCGAGCGCGTACCCTGCTTCGTATTGACCGTGTGATATGGCTTGCAATCCGCCGCGCACATTCTCCGCGAGATATGCCGCGCTGAACAGCGTGACGCCCACCATCGCGCGCAAAACGCGGTCAAGCGTTAGATTGTCTGGCAGGAAGAGCGGCAACATCAACTGCGCCATAAAAAGAATCGTGATCAACGGCACGCCGCGCACCAGTTCGATATAGGCCACGCTGGCGAGTCGAACAACGGGCAACTGAGAGCGGCGTCCGAGCGCGAGCAGAACTCCCAGCGGGAACGAAAACAAAATGCCGACAGCGGTGAGCAAAAACGTAAGCAACAGCCCGCCCCACAAGTTGGTTTTCACCACGGGCATGAATCCGATTTCGGATTCTGAAAGTCCGTTGGTCAGCAGGATAAATATCGGCAAGGCGATGACCCAGCCCGTAATCACGCTTCTTTTCAGGACCTCGGGGCGGGCGCGCCCAAGTCCCCAGCCGATCAGCCCCGTGAGCGTTAACGCGATCAGCCACTTGCGCGGCTCCTCTCCAAAGGGAAGCGCGGCCAGCAACGCTGGGGCGAGCAAAAGCGCGGCGTAAAATTTTGAGTCGCGCGCCCATATGCCCAGCGAATTGCCAGATAAAAATATCAAAAAGCCAAGTCCCATCCATAAGCGCCATGCCTGCGCGAGGGGATATTGTCCGATGATCAGCAGACGCAGATTTGCAGAGACCACTTCCCATTCCGCGACTGTCAACGCCCAAGTTAGAAATCCTTTAAGCGCCCAGTAGACAATCAGACTGCCCAGCAATGTGAGCAGGGTATCCAGCCACGAGCCAAACAAATTCTGACGCATCCAGCGCAGGATGCTGGAGCGTTCGGTGAGCGGGGGCAGAGTGGAATCCATCTGTGTCAACTTATCGCTCCACAAGTTTTATGCGCTGGTTGTACCAGTTCATCAACGCAGACGTTACGAGGCTGAAAACAAGATATGTGCCCATCACCAGCGCGATCATTTCCACGGCGCGGCCAGTCTGATTCAAAATTGTGTTTGAGACGTAGAACACATCCGGGTAGCCAACTGCAATGGCAAGCGAGGAGTTCTTGATCAGGTTGAGATATTGACTGGTAAGCGGCGGGATGATAACGCGCAAGGCCTGCGGGAATACGATCAGGCGCAGAGTTTGAAAGCCGTTTAACCCCAGCGCACGCGAAGCCTCCACCTGTCCCTTGGAAACGGACAGGATGCCCGCGCGCACAACTTCACCAATGAAGGCCGCAGTGTAGAGAATGAGTCCAGAGGTCAGCGCCATGAATTCGGGGCTCAGGATTTTTCCACCTGATAGATTTAATCCTTTGACATATGGCAGGTCGAGCAGGAGCGGTTTTTCGGGAAGGATGATCCACCCAAGCAGTGCAACAGTGA
>VFKQ01000299.1 GCA_009885445.1 Anaerolineaceae bacterium
AAGATATCCAAGACCAATGCCGTCACCAGCATGATTCCTTATGATATTGGCAAGGATAATGTTCACGTTGGCCCCAGCGACCACGTCCCCTGGCTCACCGACCGCAAGTGGTGCTACATCCGCATGGAAGGCACCACCTTCGGCAACGTCCCGCTCAACCTCGAAGCCAAACTCGAAGTGTGGGACAGCCCCAACTCCGCCGGCGTAATTATCGACGCGATTCGTTGCGCCAAGATCGCCCTCGACCGCGAACTCAGCGGCCCCATCGTCGGCCCGTCCTCCTATTTTTTCAAGACCCCGCCCCAGCAATTCCGCGACTCGGTCTGCCGCGAAATGACCGAAGCATTTATCAGCGGTGAATCAGACATATGAAAAGCTCGCCTCTTTTCCGCGCCCTAAGCGGGTTTGCCCTGCTACTGGCCGCTTGCATCCCGAGCGTTCCGCCCTCCCCCACCATCGACGTGAACGCGGTTTCCACAAGCGCCTTCGCCACCGTCTACGCCGCGTTCACACAGACGGGTCTTACACCAGGAGGCCCGCCCACCCTCATCCCGCCACCGACGGCGATTCGAACACCGCCCGCGTTACCGTCCGTCTTTCAGCCCACGGGACTGAATCCACTCGACACACCGCACACCTACCTCAGCGACGCGTGTCAATATCTCAAAGCCAAATGGGACCCGAACAACGCTGTGCCCGGGACAGTCGTCATGATCATCATGTTCCACAGTATTGAGAAGGCCACACAATCCTCATCTGATCCCAAAAATATCGGCAGTGGAGATTTCAAGGAGCTAATGAACAACCTGCACGAAATGGGTTTTCAGGCTATCAACACAACTCAACTCGCGGACTTCCTCGACAGCAACGCCAAAATTCCAGCGCGCTCGGTGGTGCTAATTCAAGACGACCGTCACTCGGCGTCCAACTTCAACGATTGGTTCCGTCCATACTGGGAGCAGTGGGGCTGGCCCGTCGTCACAGGCTGGATCAGCGCTCAAGGTAGCTCAGACCCGGTCCTCGCGGAGAATGTCGCGCTCGAGCAGGAAGGCTGGGTAGACCATCAGGCGCATGGCCTCATCCACAATATCAATATGACAGACGCCTCCTCCGACGAATTCATCCGCGGCGAATTGCAAGGCTCGATAGACGCCTTCCAACAGTTTTATGGCAAGACGCCCATCGGCATCATCTGGCCCGGCGGCGGATTCGGCACACGCCCCGTGCAGATTGCGCGCGAGTTGGGCTATCGCGTCGGCTTCACCACCCATCCGCGCGGACCGGTGCTGTTTAACTGGGTTCCGCTTGCAGATGAGAACGACGCGGGCCGTCCGTTCTTCGTGGCCGAAAATTATGTCAACGACCCGCGTCTCGTCCTGCCGCGTTACTGGCCCACGCAAGTGATTGCCAACCTCGACACCGTGCGCACCATCGGCGAACAAGCCGCCGCCTACGCCCAACAAAACAAAGCCGTCGAATTGGAATACTACGACATCGTCTGCGCGCCCGCGTTTGGTGAAATTCCGTTAACGCCGTAAAAGCTCTTGCCACAGAGCGCACACAGTGGGTTTCTAAAATATCTCTGTGGACTCTGTGGCAAAAACAAACTGGATTGAAAAGGTTTACAAAATGGATACATGCATCTTCTGCAAAATTGTCTCTGGCGAAATCAAAGGTGACGTGGTCTATCGCGATGAAAACATCACCGCCTTCCGCGACCTGCACCCCGTGGCGCCGACGCATATATTAATTGTGCCGAACAGGCACATCGAATCTGTCAGCAAGCTCGAACCCGCAGACGCAACCTTGATGGGTCAACTCCTGCTGACCGCGCGCAAACTCGCCGAAGAGGCAGGCATCGCCGAGAGTGGTTTCCGATTGATTAGCAACACCGGCAAAGATGGCGGCCAAACTGTCTTCCACCTGCATATTCATTTAATTGGCGGGCAAGGCATGAAACACCCGATGGGATAAAAAATCGTTGGGCGACTGAAAGTCGCACCAACGATTGCCAAGTCCACCTTCGTGGACTGAACTCCAGCCGACGAAGGTCGGCTTCGTAAATGTTGCGCCGACTTGTGCGAAGCCCCCCTTGCGGGCAGTCGCCCACTTACAAATCGTTAATTCCCCTGCCGCCGAATTTTTTCGGCGTCTGACGCAGACGTAACGCATACCAACCCATGCCGAGGCCGCCCAGCAAAAGCAGGCCGCCCAAAATGCCGAGGGTGGGAGAATTTCCCGCCTCCGTGGGAGCCGTCCCCGGGTCGGTTACCTGACCGACTCTGGTTTGTGCGCCAAAGTCCACGAAGGCCTGGTCGCCGGCAATCACCTCAAGGTGGTAGGTCATTATGGTGGTGGGGTTGTATTGGTCAGGCGGGGCAACACTGATGTTAAACGTTCCTTCGGGCACATCGCTAAAACAAGTGCGCAGTGGCTCAAGCGTGTCGAGGTCAATGTCACTCGTGGTGGGTTGCGCATTGGAATATGCGCCATTCACGTCGGTCACACTCACCTGCCCGCCGGCCAAACCAAATTCTGTTTCCTGACGCAGGGCGTCGCCATTCACGTCGTCAAATAAAAGAACGCACACTTCGGTGGTGCCGCTAAATGGTGTGGGCAAGGGCGGCGCAATGGTAGGCGTGGGCGAAGGCCCGGGCGTGGGAGTGAATGAAGAAGGCCCGCCGACTCCGAGGAAAATCTGAAAGCCCACCACGAGCGGGTCACAACTCATTTCGGGATTTTGTCCCAACATTGTTTCGAGCGGCAGGCCGGTTTTAAGTGAGATGCTGATACACGTATCCCCCGGCTGGACGATGTAGATGATTCGTCCGTCTGGCCCGGGCGTGGGCGTGGCAAATTGCGAAAGTTGCGTTTGCGGCGAGGCTTGCGCGGAAAACGTCAGCCCGAAAAAGGCCACGAGTAGAGCAAGCCCGCATAAAGGGAGAAAGAAGCGGCGGTTCATTATCGCGATTATATCAGTTCCAAAAAAGACTTCGGAAGTCCACGATAACGCGCGGGCAAAAAGTCTCGCGTGAGGTGCGCATGCAAAACATGTCGGGATTGCGCGTAAAGACTTCGGAAATCTGCTTGGATGCGCCTAAAATGAGAATGCTTCTTAAAGATTTCCGAAGTCTGGAGTTGGCGACAACCTTTGTAGACCACGCGGCATTTCTAAAATCTGAATCAGTCGCTCTGATATAATCGCGAAGAACTTGCAAAATTTGTGGAGGACGCATGCCTTTAAATATTATTGTTGGCGCGCAATGGGGCGATGAGGGCAAAGGGCGCATCGTGGATTATCTTGCCGCGGGCGCCGATTATGTGGCGCGTTATAACGGCGGCGACAATGCCGGTCACACTGTGACGGTGGGCAGTAAAATTTTTAAATTGCATTTGGTGCCGTCCGGTATTGTGCATCCGCATGTCATCGCCGTGCTGGGCAATGGCATGGTCATCAACCCGCGCACACTGCTCGACGAAATGAGTTCATTGCGCGGCGCGGGCGTTTCAATTGCGCCGCAACGTTTGCACATTTCGCCCGCCGCACATTTAATCACGCCCGCGCATCGCGCATTAGATAAAGCCCTCGAAGCCGCGCGCAGTAAAGAAAAGCAGATTGGCACGACGGGTCGCGGCATTGGTCCGGCTTACACAGATAAAGCGACTCGGCGCGGATTGCGACTCGCCGACCTACTGGCCCCAGACTTCCGTGAGCGACTGCTCGCCCACCTGCACGAATCAAATCGCACTTTGAGCGGGCTGGGCGCGCCCGAGCTTGATTCTGAAGAGGAGGCCGACGCGTTCATTAACCAGTCATCGCGTTTGGCTTTGTATATTTTTGATGTGGCCGCCGAATTGCATCTGGCCCTCAAGCAGGGACACACCGTCCTGGCCGAAGGCGCGCAAGGGACTCTGCTCGACATTGACCACGGCACTTACCCATTCGTGACAAGTTCATCCACGCTCGCCCCCGCCGCGCTGACAGGACTCGGACTGGGCATCACCGCCGCGCGCGAAGGCCGCGTGATGGGCGTGACCAAAGCCTTTCAAACGCGCGTGGGCTCTGGCCCCTTCCCCACCGAGATTAAAGGAAAAGCCGCCGAACGTTTGCGCGGCACAGGCCAAAATCCGTGGGACGAATATGGCACCACCACGGGCCGTCCGCGCCGCGTGGGCTGGCTCGACGGAGTCCTGCTCCGTTACGCGGTGCGCGTCAACGGGCTGACCGAACTGATCATCACCAAGCTGGATATTTTGTCTGGTCTCGAAAGCATAAAACTCTGCACGGGTTACTCGGTCAACAATGCAATTGTCAGCGACCCGCCCGGCGGCGCGGACGGAATCGCCGCCTGCGAACCCATCTACGAAGAACTCCCCGGCTGGGCAGAAGACATCACCGCCGTGCGCAAGTGGAAGTCATTGCCGAAGAATGCGAAAGCCTATCTCGAAAGAATCTCCGCGCTGGCCGAAACGCCGATAAAATTGGTGTCGCTTGGGCCTGAGAGGGAACAGATTTTGGAGATATGAGTAAGAGAGTAGAGAACAGAGAGAAGAGAATAGTGAATCAAGAACCGCCCTCATCGGGCGGTTTTGTTTTGCAAGAAACTATCGAACTACGTAACTATTTAACCAACCTGCCTTTTCAAATCATCTTTCAAATCCTGCGGCAAGAGGCGCGCGTACATGCAGACAATTGGTGGCAATGGGTCTTTGTCAGCGGGAAAAGCGAATATCACATGATGAAGCCCAGCCGTGGTCAGCGCACATTGAGCGGGCGCTCCTATTTTTGAGAGGTTAGTCATGAGATTCAACTACCTTCGTGTGCCCTCTTCAAATCTGCGACGATGATTTTATTCATCTGCAACATCGCCTGCATCACGCATTGCGACTTCACCGGGTCGGGATCGCCCATCAACTCGCCCAATTGTTTTGGGATGATCTGCCACGACAAGCCGTATTTGTCTTTCAGCCAGCCACAGCGACTCTCCTCGCCTCCGTCGGCGGTGAGCTTGTTCCAATATTCGTCCACTTCTTTTTGATTCTCACAGTTGACGAAGAATGAAACAGATTCATTGAACTTGAATTGTGGACCGGCATTTAATCCGAAGAATTCCTGTCCATCTAATTCAAATGTCACCGAAAAGACGGGGCCATCCGGTCCCGCGCGCTGGACGCTTCTGACCTTCGAGTTCTTGAAAATCGAGACGTAAAAATTCATGGCATCTTCCGCCTGCGTGTCGAACCATAAAAACGGGGTTATCTTTTTCATTTTGATTTTTCTTTCATCCTCTGCAAATTTTTCGCAACGTGCAATTTAATGATCTTGTTGACCAGCCTCATCGGCATCGGTTCATCCAGTAGAAATTTGACCGTGCCTTTGCCGTCCACATACTTGGAAATTTCTGACTCGAACGCTTCATCCCCCGCTGGAATCGGGTACAGCGACACATGCTTTTTCCAGCCCGCAAAGTGGATGATGTTCTTGCCGTTCAACTCGAAGGCGGCAATCTGATAACTGATGCGCTCTTTTGCTTTGGGAGCCAGCTTCTTCACTGCCGCACGGATCTGTTGCAAGCGTTCACGCGCCTGCTCAGGACATGCCGCGATGTATTCGTCAATGGATTTGAAATCGGTCGTTGCCATTTTACATACCCTCCTTTTCATCTGCCCAATAAAGCATTGTACCCAAAAAGCCAGACATGGCATCCGCCCCCGATGTTTCTCCAACGACAAGAATATCGGAGATTGAAGATTCGAGATTGGACGATCTGTGAATTAGAGAATTGAAAAGCACATGCCATAACTCGCCTGCTTCGCCCTTACTTGCCGAGTTTATCCACGCTCCAGAGAGGGACGTGGTCAATGGAATTGCCACGCTAGCGACTTCCTCAGCCAGCCTTTTCGCAACGTCCAATGGACGCAGTATCCACGCCGCATACAACGCGCCCATGATGAAGTCATCGCCCGAGGGGGGCAGTCCCTGCCCGAGGCCAGCCAACTTGGTAGTTATTGTTTTTGCTGATGAAATATCTGCGCTTATAAAAGAAGAAGAGAGACTGGAGACTAGAGATTCGGAAAGAAGAGAATTGGAGAATTGGGGGGCGGTAATTGGCAATTAGTAATTGGGTGATGTCATCTTTTTTACAATTTAATGCTTCCCAATCGGGGCGGGGATTCCAAATCTTCGCAGAGGCTGTGGAAATAGCGAGGGTACCGAGAGTAAGAGAATTGGGAGAAATGGAAATTGGAGACTCGAGACTGATATTTGCAAAGACTTCGGAAGACTTCCGAAGTCTGGGTATCACAAGATTGAACGGGCCATTCCCAATCTGCGGCGTGACGATGGACAGCACCTCCCTGTTTTCGTTGATCAGGTTGCAGGCATTATCAAAGACATGCAAAACGCGCGGACGGCGGGAGTTTGTCAGCCAGTCAGTTACATTCGTGGTCAGCGAAATTGCATTAAGTGTTTGCACGAGTATCTTTCGCAGCTTTTTCAGCAAACAATTTCAGCGATGTCGGTTCGCGCTTCAACAGCCAGCGCAACGCATTTATGTTTCCCGCCAAACCCCACTGGTCGTAATACTCAAACATCCGCGCCAAATTTTCGCGCGCATATTCGCTCATTCCCCCCGCACGCAGTCTCCAGTCTCCAATCTCCTCTTTCTCAGCGCGGACATCGCGATTCAAAGCACGGCTGAATATTTCAGCAACTTGTGCATGAGACGTCGGCGCTGTGCCGGCGAGTTCATAGATCGCATTCATGTGACCTGGCTCGGTCAAAATAATTTTGGCGGCTTCGGCGACATCTTCAAGGTCAACGAAACTGAATTTGGCATGCACAGAATATGGCACACACAACACGCCGTCTTCGACGATGCTCTTCCAACCCGCCAGCAGGTTTTGCATGTACGGCGCGGGTTGCAGAATCGCGAACGGCAATCCTGACTCGAAGAGCATTTCCTCCACGCGCATTTTTTGCCAGTGGTGATTCATGACTTCGATCTGCGGATGCAAAACGGAGTGGTAAACAAAATGCTCCACGCCCGCCTTCTTCGCCGACTCGATTACCAATTTGCCGATACCAGCTTCATCGGGATTCATGTTGGAGCAGATGTGATATATCGCCCGCACCCCGCTCAACGCCGCGCGGACAGCGGGCTCGCCCTGCAGGTCGCCAACGATGACATGGTCCGCGCCGAGAGATTCCATAAGCGAAACATGTTCTTCTCGATGGACGAACGCGCGAACACTCTCAGTTTTTGAGAGCGTTTTGACTAGGGCCTTGCCGGTTTTTCCGCTTGCGCCTGTGACGAGAATCATAGGTCTATTATACAGATTCTGTTCTCCATATAACAAAGAGATGTCTTGGCTTCTGAAATCAATTTATTCCCACCTAGTCAGAAAAGGGTCTTCGTCCTACAATGCATGTATCAATTTATTAACAGAAAGGATTTGCAAAAATGTTGAATCTAAATTCGGTAATGATTGGAACGAAACAGCCCCAGGTATTGGCCGCCTTCTATGAAAAGGTTTTAGGCAAGCCGGCGGATATGGCGGATCAGGAAAATGGATTTTGGGGATGGCAGTTAGGACCCGCGTTTCTGGGAATCTTGAACCATTCTGAAATGGGAGGCGCAACAAAAGACCCGGGAAGGGTCATGCTAAATTTTGAAACGCCTCTGGTCAAAGAAGAGTTTGAACGAATCAAGACCCTCGGCGTGAAGGTCATCAAAGAACCATATGATATGGGCAGAGGGTTGATCGCAACGCTGGCTGATCCCGACGGAAACTATTTTCAGTTGATGAACCCAATGGGGTAGGAAAACAGGAAAGGATTCTCACAATGACCGAAAATATTCTGGCGAGATTATTTGAGCACAACAATTGGGCGAATGCAAAAATCATCGAGGCTTGCTCCGCTTTGAGCGCGGACCAGCTCGACACGACGCCCGAATCCGCCACGAAGGGCACGATCCGCGAGACGTTGTTACACCTTGTCAACGCGCAGTCGAGTTATCTGCGAACGTTGACCCTGCCAGTGGACGAGCGGCGCACAGTGGTGAATGTTGACTTCGCCGATTTGAAAGAGTCCATTCAATCGTCTGGGGAATCATTGCTTGCTTTTGCAAAGGGTGAAGCGACATCATTCGCAGACCCGCTTGAGACGAGGCAGGGAGACCACGTGCGCCCGTGGGTGATCATGGTGCAGATCATCAATCACGCCACCGAACACCGCGAGCAAATTTCGAGTATGTTAACGGCGCTGGGCATCACTCCCCCAGACATGGATGGTTGGAGCTATGGCGAAGTGACCCGCGCGCTGGTAATGAAGTCAAAGTAATTGCGATGAAAGCAATCGTTTATCACAACTATGGTTTGCCTGATGTTCTCAAACTGGAGGAGGTTGCAAAACCAACTCCTAAAGATAACGAAGTACTGGTAAAAGTTCATGCGGTCTCCGTCAATAGATCTGACTGGGAGGGTTTGGTGGGAAAACCATTTTATGTCCGCATCGGAGGTCTGTTCAAACCCGGATATGGAATTTTGGGATCTGACATCGCGGGGACGGTGGAAGCGGTGGGCAAAGATGTTAAACAATTTAAGCCCGGAGATGAAGTGTTTGGACTCATCCTGAATTATGGAGGCGGCTTTGCAGAATTTGCCTGTATGACTGAAAAGGCAATGGCATTGAAGCCTGCAGGGATGACATTCGAGCAGGCGGCGGCCATCCCGCAAGCGGCATTTATCGCCCTGCAAGGAATCTACGCGAAGGGACAGGTGAGGCCCGGGCAAAAAGTTT
The DNA here is from genome assembly GCA_009885445.1 of Anaerolineaceae bacterium. Classification (GTDB taxonomy): domain Bacteria; phylum Chloroflexota; class Anaerolineae; order Anaerolineales; family Villigracilaceae; genus Denitrolinea. The sequence goes on from VFKQ01000299.1 coordinate 8,804, forward strand.
TGATCAATGGCGCGGGCGGCGGGACAGGCGCATTTGCAATTCAACTGGCCAAGTTAGCCAGCGCGGAAGTTACCGCCGTGGATAACGCAGAGAAACTGGAATTTATGCGCTCGCTTGGCGCAGACCATGTTATTGATTACAGCAAAGAAGATTTCACCAAAAATGGACAGCGGTATGATCTGATTCTTGATGTGATCGCAAGTCGTTCGGTTTTCGCGTATCAGCGCGCGCTAAAACCAAATGGAAATTATTTCCTGGCTGGGGGTTCTGTAGCTACGATTTTCCAGAGCTTGCTCCTCGGACCATTGATTAGACGAATCACGAGTAAGAATATTAAGCTTCTGTTGGTTCAAACGGAATCAAAAGATTTAGTTTATATGACCGAGCTGATTGAATCTGGCAAAGTCAAACTTGTCATCGACAAACGTTACCCGTTCAATGACACTGCTGAAGCACTCTGCTATCTCGGAGAGGGGCACGCTAAAGGAAAGGTTGTCATCACTATTGAAGCGAAAGAAAAGGCTGATGGTTAGGTACAGCCCCCTGAGGAGAATCTGCTGGAGTTTGTCTGTTACGACCCAAGCGTGGGATAGGGAGATGCTGGCATACACTCAAAGAGTGCCTTGACGTACGTACCAATTATGATACACTAGTCTTATGAACAAAGAAGATGATGACGAACCAATTCTCAACGTAGTATTCTACAAAACCGAAGCAGGGAATGAACCTGTGCGTGAATGGCTGAAAGGCCTGCCTCGCGAAGATCGTAAAAGCATCGGCGAAGACATAAAAACCGCCCAATATGGCTGGCCATTGGGAATGCCTTTGATCCGCAAAATGGAGCGTGGACTTTGGGAAGTGCGCTCCAACATCAGTACAGGAATTGCAAGAGTGATATTCACGGTCAAAGGTGCAGTGATGATACTTTTGCACGGGTTCGTGAAGAAATCACAGAAAACTCCTCCCAACGAATTGGATACCGCGCGTCGCAGATTGAATAATTTACATGGTGCCGCAGAAATAACTAAACCTGAATCGTGATTTTTACCGGTAATTTCTTCCAGAAAATTTATCAATTTATGCAACAAGCGGTAGAAAAGGACTAAACCATGAACAAAAAACACATCGGAAGTAAATTTGACGATTTCCTCAAAGAAGAAAATCTTTTGGAGCAGGTGCAAGCCGCCGCGATCAAGCGCGTGGTTGCATTTCAAATTGAGCGGGAGATGAAGAGCAAGAAACTCACCAAGACTGAAATGGCAAGCCGCATGAAGACCAGCCGCGCCGCATTGGAGCGCTTGCTTGACCCTGATAATGCTTCAATTACTTTATTTACTTTGGAACGTGCCGCGTCCGCTTTGGGGAAAAAGCTGAAAGTGGAGTTGGCGTAATTGAATTAAAAAACCATCACCCTCATCAACCAAGAACAAAAGCCGACCCCATGCCCTCTCCTTTGGGAGCCCACAGGATGCTGCTTCGCGAAGGGGCAAACGGACACGCCGATTCAATCGTCACAATCGGGCGCCGCACTGACTGGCGAAGCCGTGTCGAAGTGGTGAGGTCTCTTACGACCCAAGCGTGGGATAGGGGAAATGCTGATATGCACTCAAAAAGCGCCTTGACAAGTTCTGCCTGTTTTGCAGCCAGCGCCTCTAAAACAAATCATGGATTTGGAAATCCGTCAAAACCATCAACCGACTAGCCCCCTTCCCATTTGGGAAGGGCGGGGGGATAGGTCCAACCGACACGCCGATCAATCGTCACAATCGGGCGCCGCACTGA
>VFKQ01000170.1 GCA_009885445.1 Anaerolineaceae bacterium
CACCATGGACCTTGAACGCGAAAAGGGCGTGACGATCAAGGCCTCCGCGGTGCGCATGTATTACACCGCCAACGATAAACAAAAATACGAGATCAATTTAATCGACACCCCCGGCCACGTAGACTTCGGTTACGAAGTCTCGCGCGCGCTCAAGGCCTGTGAGGGCGCGGTGCTCGTCGTCGACGCAAGTCAAGGCATCGAAGCGCAGACGCTGGCGAATCTTTATCAGGCGCTCGACGCCGATCTCACGATTATTCCTGTCATCAACAAAATTGACTTGCCCTCGGCCCGTCCCGACGAAGTGGCCGAGGATGTGGGCGCCCTGCTCGGCATCGAACCCGAGAGCATGATTCGCATCTCTGCCAAAGAGGGTCTCAACGTCGAACAGATTCTCGAAGCCATCGTCACGCGCATTCCCGCTCCCAAAGACGCGGACGAAGTTCCGTTGCGCGCGCTGATTTTCGATTCGCATTACGACGCATACAAAGGCGTCATCGCTTATGTGCGCATCGTCGAAGGCTCGCTCAAGTCCACTGACACATTGCGCATGATGATCACCAAAGAAGACATGCGCCCCGTGGAGATTGGCATCTTCGCGCCCGGCATGAAACCTGTTGAACATTTAGGATCAGGCGAAGTGGGCTATATCGCCACCGGATTTAAAACCGTGCACGAATGCCGAGTCGGCGACACGATCACCCGCGCCGCCGCGCCCGCCTCCGCGCCCTTGCCGGGTTACCGCGTGCCCAAGCCGATGGTCTTCGCTGGAATTTATCCCGTCGAAGCGGACGATTACTCGAACCTGCGCGAGTCTCTTGACAAACTGCAACTCAACGATGCGTCGTTAACTTTTCAACCCGAAACGTCACAAGCATTGGGCTTCGGATTCCGCGCGGGCTTCCTCGGACTCTTTCACATGGAGATTATTCAAGAGCGCATCGAGCGCGAATATGATCTCGACGTGCTTTTCACTGCACCTTCTGTGGAATATGAAGTGGTTCTGCACGACGGCACCATCGTCCCCGTTGACTCGCCCGCCGCCTTGCCCGACGAAGGCAGCATCGCTGAAGTCCGCGAGCCGTGGATGAACATCGAGATCATCACGCCCACCGATTATTACGGCCCGATCATGGACATCGTCACCAAGCGCCGCGGCATTTTCAAAAAACAAGAATATCCCGCGCCGCATCGTGTGCAACTCGATTACGAAATTCCGCTTTCTGAGATCATCATCAATTTCTTCGACGACCTCAAGAGCCGCACAAAGGGTTATGCTTCTCTGGATTACAAGTTTCTCGAATATCGTCCTGACGAATTGCAGAAGTTGGAAATCCTCGTCAACGGCGACCCCGTGGACGCGCTGTCCACCATCGTCCATCAAAAGGACGCGTACCACAAAGGCCAGCGACTGATCACTAAACTCAAAGACCTGATTCCGCGCCAGTTGTTCGATGTCGCCATTCAAGCCTCCGCAGGCGGACGAATCATCTCCAGCGCCAAGGTCAAGGCCACGCGCAAAGATGTGCTCGCCAAATGTTACGGCGGCGACATTTCACGCAAAAAGAAATTGCTCGAGAAACAAAAGAAGGGCAAGAAACGTTTGAAGATGATCGGCAACGTGGAAATCCCGCAGGACGCATTTATGGCGGTCTTGCGACTCGATGAAGAATAATTTTTTAAACACGAAGGACACAAAGTACACGAAGGAAGGCCTTGGAAAGGTATAACCACCCGATAGTTTGTTTCAAAGGAACGCTGGTGGTCGAGCGATGTCCTGAGCTTGTCGAAGGGTAGGCGGTGCTCTTCCGCCGTATCGAGACCACCGAAAAGCGAAATTGCGCGTAAACGCGTAAACGTGGTCTCGATACGCCACGAGAAGATCGCTCGGGGCTACTCGACCACCGTTATCTTGAAAGTGTCCGGTGGCTAGTAAGCAATTATCTTAACCATCCTCCTCAAAACTTTGTGCCCTTCGTGTCCTTTGTGGTAAAAAGAAATCATGAACAAAATCCCCCGCTGGCTCCCCGGCCTCATCGTCAGCCTCGTGCTCATCGGCGCGATTCTCTACTTCGTGGATCTGCGTGCTGTCGCCGCGGCCATGCGCAACGCGAACTACACACTCCTGCTCGTTTCATTAATGCTCGGCGTGTTGTGGATGTTCGGGCGCGCCAAAGTCTGGTCATCGCTTCTGCAAGACAAAGCGCCTTATAAAGAAGTGTTCTTCGCGCTCAATGAGGGCTACCTATTAAATAATTTTCTGCCCTTCCGCCTCGGCGAAGTGGGCCGCGCATTTTTATTGGGCCGCAAAACCGGCAGGCCCTTTCTCGAAATTTTTCCCACCGTCATCATCGAGCGCGTCACCGACCTGGCCTTCACCGCCGCGATTCTGGCGAGCGCCGTCCCCTTCGTGGTCGGTGCGGAAAGCGCACAACAAACCGCATTCATCATCGGCGGGCTGGTCGTTCTCGGACTCGTCACTCTCTTTTTTCTGGCGCGCAATGCACAATGGGCGCTCGACCTGTTTCATAAATTCAGCGCGCGCTGGTCGCGACTGCAACAACTTGGCGGCGGCTTCCTCGAATCATTTTTCGCGGGGCTGGCCGTGCTCACCGACGCGCGCGTCTTCGCCCGCTTCCTCTTTTGGATGTCGCTCAACTGGGCGCTGGCCATTTTGCAATATTACATCCTCATCCTCGCATTTTTTCCGCAGGCAGAAATCGTCTGGTCCATGTTTGGTCTGGGCGCCGCCGCATTTGGTGGAGCGATTCCCGCCCTCCCCGGCGCAATCGGCACATTGGAGGGAGCCTTCGGCGGGGCCTTAACTCTGCTGACGGGCGATCAGGCCACCGGGTTGGCGGTTGCGCTGATGGCCCGACTCTACAACTATCTGACGAGTGTTCCGTTCGGCGCATACGGCCTCTCGCGCGAAGGTGAGACTCTGGGTCACCTCTATCGCGAGTTGACGAATCTGCGGGCGGGCGGAAATTCAAAACAATGATATTTACGTTTTACGTTTCACGTTTTATAAAAACGTGAAACGTAAAACGTAAAAGGATTCACTATGTCCAAAAACTACTTCATCACCGGCGGGGCGGGATTCATCGGCTCGAACTATGTGCACAAACTATTATCGCGCGGCGAAAATGTGACAGTGTTCGACAACCTGTCGCGCGCGGGCGCGCCGCACAATATTCAATGGCTCGAAAAAACTTTCGGCACAGACTCGTTCCGTCTGATTCGCGGGGACGTGCGCGACGCGTCGCTCGTGGCTGAATCCGCTAAAAGCGCGGACGTGATCGTGCATCTCGCCGGTCAGGTGGCGGTGACGACGTCAGTGATTAATCCGCGTGAAGATTTTGAGATCAATGCGCTGGGCACGTTCAATGTCGTCGAGGCCGCGCGGCTTTCGGGACGGAGTCCGATTCTGATTTATGCGTCCACAAATAAAGTATATGGCGGCATGGACGATGTGAAAGTTGTGGAGCGCGGCGCGCGTTGGGAATATGAGGGCTTGCCCTTCGGCGCGGCGGAGACTCAGCAGTTGGATTTTCATTCACCCTACGGCGTTTCAAAAGGGACGGGCGATCAGTACGTGCGTGATTACGCGCGCATTTACGATTTGCCCACTGTGGTTTTTCGCCAGTCCGCAATTTATGGGCCGCGTCAATTCGGTGTGGAGGATCAGGGCTGGCTGGCCTGGTTTGTGATTGCCGCGGTGATGGGACGTCCGATTACGATTTATGGTGACGGCAAACAAGTGCGCGACATGTTGCACGTCAGCGATTTGACGAACGCGTATGATTTAGCAATTGAGAATATTGAAAAAGTAAAAGGCGAAGTGTTCAACATGGGCGGTGGGCGCGAGAATACGATCTCCGTGTGGACGGGGTTCGGCCCGATGCTCGAAGAGTTGGTCGGCCACGAAATAAAAATTGCCCGCGGCGACTGGCGTCCGGGCGACCAAAAAGTTTTCGTAGCGGATATTCGCAAAGCGCAACGCGAGCTGGGTTGGAGTCCTCAGGTGAGTGTGCAGGAGGGGGTGATTAAGTTGTTTGAATGGGTGCGGGAGAATAAGGGATTGTTCTAGCCAACCCTAGTAAACTGAAGGCCAGCAAACGGAGCGAAAAATGGAAACTCATGAACTGGTTATTGAAATGAAACTGCTTGAGCGCCGCCTGACTCTTTATGAGGAAAAATACGGCGTATTAAGTGAAGATTTCTACAAGGCTCTTTCCAGCGGGGAACTCGCCCGTTATGATGAGTACGATGAAACGCGCGCGGACTTTAGCCGCTGGAAAGGTGTTTATGAAACTTGGTTGCGGCGCAATGCGAGCCTACAATAAAAAAATTCGGATTGAACTCCGGATTTTTTTATTCAAGCCGCGACTGCTCAAGCATTTCGTCTATTTCAGTTAACACCTGCGAGAGAGTAGGCTCTGGAGCGGCGGCCAATAAATTGCGTACGCCGCGATGCTTGTGATGCGGATGCGTGGAAATCTCAGGATGGTGCGGGGCATTGTCATATCGAAATGCTAACTCCCCGGCGCGCATATAAGTATAGGCATAATGAACTTTGAGCGGATAGCCTAATTCAGTATTCACCACCTCATAAATATCGAGATAACTTTCATCCCAAAACAAAACCCGGCATCGAAGCAGACCGTTATGGTCGTCCGATGCCAGGCTGGTGATCTGGCCGTGAAGTTGCCCACCCTTGATGCGCCGCAGACTGCGCTCGATGCCCGAGAAATAATCCGTGATTCTCATCCCGCGACAGCCGCATCCTGGCGCATGAATTTACGAACAGGCATGGACGTCAGATACAAGTGATAAATACCGGCCCACATCATGAATTCCTCGTTATCGCCCAATTTTCCGTCGTTGTAGCGGCGGAAGAATTCAATCGTTGAATATCCGTACTTACGCTCGTATTTCTCAAGCATGCGCGTTAGTTCGGTAAAGTCCACTTTTCGGGGTTTAAGGTTTTTGTTCATAGATTACGCCTCGCCAAAAAGTATAACATAAGGGATTCGCCCTCGGTCAAAACAATTTCGGCTGTTGGACTTCATCTTCCATCCCTCTCCATCCAAACTTCTTCAAATCGACTCGGTTCTTCGCATCGAAGACCACGCCCTCCTCCTCCAACAGCGGACGTTGCCTCTCCGACCCCGGGCGCGGACTGATCTCGCCTTGGCGTTGATGACCCTCTGCCACGGCACGTCGTCGGGGCAGTTCGCCATCGCGCCACCCACCCAGCGCGGACCGAAAGCGCGATAAGCCTCCGCTTCCACGCCCATCGGCACGGGAAGCATCAGCGCAATCTGCCCATACGTGGCGACCCGTCCGCGCGGAATCTTGCGGACCATGTCCCAGACGAGTTCGTAAAAGGCTTGTTGATTGGGAGGAGATGTGAAGGATG
>VFKQ01000196.1 GCA_009885445.1 Anaerolineaceae bacterium
GCGGACCAACTCCCTGCCCGCGCCAGACTTGCAACAACTCATCGAGAGTCGCGCCATCTTGCACGGTGGCGAACGGCGCCACGAGCGCATACACCCAGGTGGTGTCGCCCGACCCGCTTGGGGCGAGTTTGAGCGTCGCGGCTGATTCATCGTCAGTGCGCGGAATATCCCAATCCGCAATCGAATCGCGCAACGCGCTCGGCACGCTCGCGCTGACCCACAACGCGGCGGGCATCGGCGTGGATGTGCGCGTTGGCATTTGCGTAGGCGCGATAAATTGAGTCGGCGCGCGGGTTGCGGGCGCGCAGGAAATTAATAGGCAGAACAGGAGGATAATATTTTTTTTCATTTTGGTTTGAGTAGGGGCGGCCCGCTACAACTTTGTGTTCAGCCAGCAGTTGCACTGCTGGCTGTTCGGCAGGCTAACCCTAAAGGGCGCTATCGCAGAGCCTGCACTCCTGAAAACTGATGACTGAACACTGATGACTGCTCACCACCCACTAATCAAAAAATAATCCGTCAGAAATTTCAAGCGCTCCGCGGCGTTCATCCAATTCGGTTGCGAAAAATCTTCGAGTTCGGCGGTCAATAATTCCACGCCCAGATATTTTCCGGCGTAGAAAATATGACGGTCAATAAATTCGAGACGGTTGATGCCGTTCATTTGGTCGAAGAACAAATTGCCCAAGCCGTAATGAATGAACGCGCCGTTATAAAACTCCATGCCTTGCGGCAAATGCGCCTGACTGCCGCTGACGATGACCGCGCCCGCGTCGGCCATGCGACGGAAGTCAGCGGCCTGCTCGGGGCGCGTGGGCGGGTCGGGGTATTCGTGATATTGAAAAGTGGCGATGGGCAAATATCCCTCAGCGCGATACTGCGCGATTTGCGCGCTGGAATATTCAAAGTCACACGGCACCGAGCCGGGTTTTGTTTCGGTGGCGGTGGCGTAGATTTTTTTTATGTTGCACCCGATGAACATGATTTTGTTTCCGTTCACCTCCATCAGCAGTGGCGCGCGGCCCTCAAAAATATTTAATCCGCCGCCATAAGTTTTAAAGCCGTTGTCTTTGTAAATTTTCATTGTCTCGCGCATGGCTTCAGCGCCGTAATTTGCAAAATGGTCGCCGCTCAACTCGATCACGTCTGCGCCGATGTACAAAAACAAATTTATGTAACGCGCGGCACTGCAAAAAACAAGCGAGCCTTGCTTCGGGTCGGGGTCGGGGCAACCGCCATAAAAAGGCACTTCATTGTTAATGTGCAAGACATCGGCTTCAAGAAAAATTTCGCGCACATCTTCGCCCGGATAGGTGATGCCTTTCACGTCCATCGTTTTCGCAGTGGCGCGCACCAGCGCGGTGACGCCGGTGAGAATCACGGTGGCGAGTTTTGATGCGTCAAGATTTGTTGAGGGCAAGTTGAAGGTTGAAGGTTGAAGGGATTCGAGTGCAAAATTTATTTTTAGCGGATAATTTTCCGCGTTGAAATTTTTGTGGATGGGCGATTGGCCGTCGACGCTCAAAACTTTCCAGCGCGGCTCGATTTCTTCAAACGGGACGATGGCCCACGCTGGACGATTCGCCCAAGCCGCGTCGACGAGTTTATCGGCGGGAGCGGTCTGCACCGCGCCCAAAGCGGGTTCGCCCCACAACGAGGCGAACGCCGCTCGGGTGGAGTCGCTCATCCAGATGGGGCGCCCGCTAAACGGTCCGGCCTGAGCGCCCTTCCAGCTAGACTCGATGTCAGCGAGAGGCACGTCGTCGCTGACAGTGGGAAATGGCGCAACGAGGGCGTAAATCCAATTTGCGCCCGGCTCGGCGGAGATATCCAGTTTTGCGCTGGCGCTGTTTTGGTCAGTGGAAAGTGTCAGCCCATTTGTTAGCGCGTGTTGCGCAAGTGACTCGGGAACGCCCGCGCCGATCCAGATTGAATCAGCGGCGCTGGTGGCCGTGGGCGCAAGCACAGACTCGGTGGGTGCGGAGGTGGCGCTGGGCACATAAGTTGGAAGTTCTGTGCTGGCCGCGGATGTGTTTGCCGGGCTGTCTGACGTCGGCGCAAAGCGCGTGGGGCCAAAAAGATTTTGCGGCGCACATGCGCACAATGCGATGAGCACTAGGATGCTCGATAATTTTTTCATTCTCTTTTTAATATGACCTCAGCAAGGGTGTAGGATTTAAACGCGGCGGTGTCGATGCTGACTCCCAAACCGGGCGCAGTGGGGACGTTGATGGTGCTGTCGGCGTTGAGCGTGAAGCGTTCGTTGGTGATGTCGCGCGCGTAGTAGCGCGCGCTGGCAGAGATGTCGCCGGGCAAGTTGAAGCCGGTCAGCGAGGCCAGCGCCAGATTGGAGGCGCGGCCCACGCCCGTTTCGAGCATGCCGCCGCACCACACGGCGACGCTCCTCGGTTTGCAAAAATCATGCACGGCCACTGCCTGACTGATTCCGCCGAGGCGACCGGCCTTGATATTGATGATGCGGCAGGCTTCCATTTCGATGGCGTAACGCGCGTGTCGCGGCGAGACGATGCTTTCGTCGAGACAGATGGATGTTTTGAATTGCGCCTGCATTTTGCGATGGTCCCAAATATCGTCTTCGTTGAGCGGTTGTTCGATGAGCAGGAGGTTCATGTCATCGAGCGGGAGCAGGGACGTGCAGGTTTTTAAATCGTAAGCGGAGTTTGCGTCCACTTGCAAAAGTAAATTTGGGAACGCATTGCGCACGGCGGAGGTGTCGTCAATGTCACGGCCTGGTTTGATTTTTATTTTGACGCGGCGATAACCCTGCGCGATGTATTCGGCGACGGTCTGCACCAAATCTTCGGGGGATTTTTGCAAACCAATCGAGACGCCCACGTCCACTTTGAGTTTGTTGCCGCCGAGCAGTTCGCGCAATGACTTGCCGTCGCGCTTGCCGAGCAAATCCCAGATGGCCATTTCGACGCCGGCCTTGGCCAGGTGATGTCCGCGAATGCCTTCGATGTGCGCGTGGAAATCTGCGGCGTATTTCACGTCCGCGCCGAGGATGCGCGGAGCGATGAAGTCTTTGAGAATGTGCCAGGCGGTGCCGGTGGTTTCGTAACTGTAGCCCGGGTCACGGTCCGCGACGCATTCGCCGTAGCCGATCATGCCCTCGGCGCGCAGGGTAATGAGGATGCACTCGCGATGTTTGATGCGTCCGAAGGACGTCTCAAACGGCGAGACGAGCGGCATGTTCAAATGGGTGAGGGTGAGAGAGTCTATTTTCATAGTGCACAGAGAAACCAGGTTTCTTTATGAAACCTGGTTTGTGTCCTCGTCAAGGTTTAACTCGCGCAGAGCATCTTCCATGCTGATGCCCTCTTTGCGCATGCCGGGCGCGGGCGTGCCGCAGTAAGGACAGATGTTCCAGGGCAGTTCCATCAGGCGCGCGCAATTGTGACAGGGTTTCTTGAGGCGCGTCTGACAATGCGGACAAACCTGCCAGTCCACGTGGACGCGGCGTTCACAGCCCGGGCACAGCGACTGGTCTTCGAGCGACTGGAGCAGAGTCTCCTCTTCGAGGGTGTGTTGGTATTCCTCTTCGAGCGTGCGTTGCGGACGCAGAATCAAATACACAAGCACGCCCGGAATATTCAGCACCGCCACCAGCAAAGCAGACAGTGTGTGAATCAGCGGGTCGCGCGTGCGCGTGCGGATGTCGCGATACGTCCACACCACGAGGCTGACCCACAGCGCGGCAAGGAATGCGCCGCCGAAGGCAGTCAGCACTAAAGTTAAATTGCTCATGAAGTCTGGGTCGAGAGGCATCGGTAAATTCTCCTGAAGGTGTGCTGATTGTACCGCGAGATTTATGTCACTACTCCAGTGCGGGAGCAAGCTCCCGCACTCCATAATTCACGGCGCGATGAACTCAAAATGCCAGCCGTCTTCATCTTGATAAGAACCAGACGACGCGCCGACCACTTCGTAAAAAGTGACGCCGGGCCGCAGGAAGATGGGACTGCCAAATTGCGTCGTCAAGAATAACGGCTGATCCACTGCCGTCCTCTGCCAGCGCGCGGGGATGGCGATGCCATCACGAAAAACATAAGCCAGCCCCGAGCCTTCGAGATTGATGTGATAGACCTCGTCTGCGGCATCAAACTGATTGGCGAAGATATGCGGCACAAACAACATGACCACATTCTCGGCGTTCACTTGCAGGCGTGTGCCCGCATCTATCAAGGGCGCGTATGTTTCAGGAATCAACGCGCTCATGGCGGCAGTTTCTTGAAAGCGTAAATATTTCAGCGTGGTGGGGTCGTATTGCCAGTAGTGATAATCGTCGTTCGAATATTTTGTGTAGATGCGATTAACGGCATGATCAGCATTCGGAATCAACTCGCTGAAAAATCCACTGCGCAAAGGCGGACGGGCGTTGTCCACGCCGATTTTTTTCGCCAGACAAGCGGATGCGCGTGTGGTGTCAAAATACGTGGCCAGATGATTCTCGTCCGGCAGGTCAATGAGATTGAACACAAAAAACGGCGGGCAGGCGCACTCGTTGCAACCAGGCGTGACCATAAACGGCGCGATGTCGCTGGTGCGAAAATAACTTAACTCACGCGGGTCGGCAAAATTGAAAACATAAAACGAGTGATACATGCGCGTGATGTGCGCGTCAAAATAACGACCCGAGCGCACCGGCCCCACTTGCTTCGCATCTTTGCCATAAAAAATCGCGATGAAGCGCGTCGCGCCCCACTCGATATAATATTCAAACACCTGGTCGGCGCTGGTCAGGCCATACTGCGGACGAATCTCGCGCGGATATTGCGAAATCTTAATTGCCAGCGGACGCCGCTCGAGCAGGTCCGCGTTCTCGGGCGGCAAACCCGTCAGCGGATTAATGTCGACGGAGAGATTTAATATCGGCACATGCGGCAGTGACGATGTGGGTGTGGACTCAATGCTCACTTCGAGCGGCACGCCGTATTCGTCCACGATCACTTCCGCGCGGAGGGTGGGTTGCGCCGCGAAGGGCGAATCCAACGAGAACGAGTCTGGCTGAAAAGGCGTCGGCGACGAATCAAAGATCGGGGTGGCGTAACCCGCTACACGGTCCGCTGAGGCGCACGCGGGCAGAAAAAAAATTAGCAGGCAGAAAAAAATCCACGTCGTGAGTCTTGGGCGGATACTTAATCCAAAAAAAGGCATGGCGATGATTGTACAGCAAGTGCGCCCGCCAAATTCAAACCTGATAAAATAGCCCGCAGTTTGCAATGTTTATCCTTCTCCCCGCACTTCTACTTTTAATAACCGCCGCCGCGCTGGCCACATTGCAGGTGTTTCAACCTGCATTTCGTTATGCGTGGTTAATTGCCAGCGCGGGCGCGTTACTGGCCTGGCTGAGCGTGTGGTTGTGGTTGCCAGTTATGCCCAGCGCATTTAGCGCCGACGCCTATTTGGGCGGCGCGCGCTTTCTCGCCGACAGCATTTCGTGGCCCTATGCGCTCAGCCTGACGACTCTGGCATTGGCCGTGATCATCACTTCGGTGGTGCGCCCAAACTTCCCAAATTTATTTTCATGGGCCGGCACTTTCACGTTAAGCGGCTTGGGTCTGCTGGCCGTGCTAGCCAACGGACCGATCACTTTGGCCTTCGCATGGGCCGCGCTCGATTTGAGCGAATTGGCCGCGCAACTGCGTCCCGCTGGCGCGTTACGCTCCACTGAGCGCACAGTAATTGGTTTTGGCGCGCGCCTGTTGAGCGTACTCTTGTTATTGTGGGCGGCAATATACGGCAAAACTTTTTCTTTTGAAACCAGCACTGCGCAAAGCGGCCTGCTCTTTATCATTGCCGCCGCGCTGAGGCTCGGCGTGCTACCCGCGCAAATTTCAAGCGCGCCCGAATCATCCATGCGCGGCGGATTCAGCGCCAGCCTGCGACTCGTCTCGGCCGCGGCCAGTTTGATTCTGCTGGCGCGCGTCCCCTCTGCCAGCGCAGACCTGCCACTCGCGCCCTTTCTTCTATTAATCACCGCCGCCACAGGTTTATACGCGGCCTTCTTATGGATGCGCGCGCCCGACGAAATAAGCGGCCGCCCATTTTGGATCATCGCCCTCGCCTCCCTCGCGGTGGCCGCATCATTGCGCGGCAATCCACTCGGCTCGCTCGCCTGGGGGTGCGCGCTTCTGCTCGCGGGCGGCGCGCTTTTCCTCGCCTCAGTACACAACAACATCCTCGCGCGCGGGCTGGCCCTCGTCGGCGCGTGGGGCCTGTCGGCGCTTCCGTTTTCCGTCAGCGCAATCGGCTGGGAGAGCGGCACACCCGCGCACATTTTGACATGGCTCTCCCTGCCCGCCCTCGTGCTTGCGCAAGCCCTGCTCACATTGGGATTCATCCGTCATGCGCTCAGACCCGCCAACCCGTCCGCGCTTGAGGCGCAACCCATCTGGTCGCGCAACCTCTATCCAATTGGAATCGGATTCTTGCTGACGACTCTCATCCTGCTGGGACTCATCGGCTGGGACGGCGCGCGCGCCCTCGGCTCGCTCCCCTCCGCGCTCACAGCGGGCGCCGCCAGCGCCGCCCTCTACTGGCTGACGCCGCGTCTGCGCTGGCTCAATCCGTCCAGCGCGCGCGCGATTAGCACGCCGACACTTAATGCGCCCCTCGACACACTGCAACAATTTTTCGGCGGCATCTATCGCGGCACCGGCAGGTTGATAGACATAGTCAGCGCGGCGCTCGAAGGGGAGGGCGGCATTTTATGGACTCTGCTCTTCCTCGTTTTATTCCTGGCCCTGCTCACCCCCGAGACTCGCTAAATGTCTTCCACTTTTATCACCTGGTTTGTTGTCGCGCTTGTGCTAGTCACCTCGGTGGGTCTGCTGATCAGCCGCGACTGGCGTTGGAATTTGGGCCTGATGGCCGCGCAATATTTTGGGGTGTTCATATTAATCAGCCAAACCTGGCCCTTTGGGCTGGCCTCTGTCAAACTGGTGACCGGCTGGATGGCTTGCGCCGCTTTGGGCGTGACACGTCTCGGCCTGCCGGAGGGCGAATCGCCGCTCGAGAGCGCGTGGCCTCAAGGGCGCGCCTTCCGTCTGTTTGCGGCGTCCATTGTGATCGCGCTCGTGCTGGCCTCCGCGCCGAACATGGAAGCGCTCGTGCCCGGCATCAACGCGGGCGTGGTGCGCGCCGGATTATTTTTGGCTGGCATGGGACTCTTGCATCTCGGCATCACCGCCGAACCCTTGCGCGTGGCGCTGGGCCTGCTCACATTTCTGGCTGGCTTCGAAGTGCTCTATGCTTCCATCGAGACATCCGTCCTGCTGGCGGGATTATTTGCCATCGTCAATCTTGGCTTGGCCCTCGTCGGTTCTTATTGGATGAGCGCCGCGCAACCAGCGGAGTCTGCCCAATGAGCGCGCCCTTCCTGTGGATTATTTTCCCAATAGGCATGGGCGCGTTGCTTCTGCTGGTGGGCCGCGAGCGCGCCGTCAGCGTGCTGGGCGGGTTGACGACCGGCGCGCTGAGTCTGCTAGCCTTGCTCATTCCGATAGACACCGCCCTATTATTGGGCACTGCTTCTTTTAAATTGCAGGGCACGCTCAGCGTACTTGGGCGCAGTTTCACTTTGCTCCCCGCGCACGGACTTTTGCTGGCCATCCTGTTTGGGTTGGCGGCGCTGTGGTTTTTTGGCGCAGAGTCTTTGGGTTTATCGCGCCGTCTGATTCCATTGAGCATGATGATTCTGGGCTTGCTGGTGGCTTCGATCGCCGTGCAACCATTTATCTTCGCGGCCCTGCTCATTGAAATTGCGTCGCTCCTGGCCGTGCCCATGCTGTTAACGCCAAACAATAAACCCGGACGCGGCCTCGTGCGCTTCGTCATTTATCAAACACTGGCCATGCCCTTCATCCTTTTCGCGGGCTGGTTGCTGACCAGCATCGAGACCAGCCCGGGTGACGTCGCATTAACCAATGCGGCCACCTCCATGCTCGGTATTGGCTTCGCGCTACTGCTGGCTTTCTTCCCGCTCAACGTGTGGATTCCAATGTTGTTCGATGAGGCCCCGCCCTACCTGGCTGGCTTCTTAATGTGGTTGTTACCGTTAGTCACAACTTTATTTGCAATGGGCTTCCTCGATAAATATTCTTTTCTGCGCGGCTCAGAGCAATTGCTGACTGCCCTGCGCTTCAGCGGCATCTTGATGATTCTCGCCAGCGGACTGTGGTCTACATTCGAGCGGCATCTCGGGCGGCTGATGGGCTACGCCGTCATCGCCGAGACGGGTTTTCTGCTGATCGGCTTGAGCCTCGCCAACGCAGACGGCGTGCAGGCCGTCTTCATGCAAATGATTCCGCGCGGAGTTGTCTTTGCCGTGTGGGCGTATGCGCTGACCATCATCGCCGCCCACGCAGACTCTTTGCGCTTCTATGATATTCAAGGCGCATTGCGTGTGGTGCCCCTGGCCAGCATGGCCGTCATCGCCGCCGGCCTGTCTGCCGCCGGCTTGCCCCTGCTGGCAGATTTCCCCGCCCGCTTAATTCTTTTGCAGGAGCTGGCTACAAAATCGCCGACATTGCTGGCCGCAGTCATGCTCGGTTTGCTCGGCATGTTGGTGGGCGTGGTACGCACCGTCAGCGCGATGGCGGCCGCTCCCGCTGAAGCCGCCTGGGAGGCGCACGAAGAAACGACGCAGAGAATCTGGCTCGGGGCGGGCATCCTCGCTCTGTTCGTGCTGGGCGTCCTGCCGCAGATAATAAATCCGCTTTTAAAAAATCTGCCCGCGCTCTTCTCACGTTTGGGCGGGTAAAACGGGCGTGCTATAATCTTCTTAATTATTTAAACACCAAGGACACAAAGGGCACGAAGGCGCCAAGTCTCAAAGTCACCAAGAATAAAAACTTTGTGGCTTTGTGATAAGGTTTTCAGACACTCGCTTAGTCTTTTTTCCTTTGTGTCCGTCGTGTCCTTTGTGGTTAAATCCCCCCGGAGTAGTCTCGCATGGAATTTGAACAACTCATCAAACGCATAGACTGGCTCGAAAAGCAACAGCGCAAAGACCAGGAAACCATCGCCGCGCTAAACCAATCTGCGGCAGATTCGGGGCGCAATGTTGAGTCACTTAAGAAGCAAATCAAGGTCGTCGAAAAAGAAGTGGCAGATTATGCCTCCACTGCGGCGCGCTTTACCCAGCTCGACGCCATGCTGGCCAAACAACGCACCGACCTGAACTCGTTCATTGACGACATTGAAAAGAAGTCCCAAAAGCGCGAACGCGACGCGATGAAGCGTCACCAATCCGAGTTGGAAGAGATCAACACGGCCATGAGCGGCTTCCGCGCCGAATATGACATGGCCGAGATTCGCAAACGCTTCAAAGACAAAGACACCGAACAGATTCGCATTACACAGGCGCTCAGCGATGTCAAAGCCCGCGTGGAGGAAGTGGCCGCCCCCTTCGACGGCCTAAACAAAACTCAAAAAGCCTTCGACGAATCTCGCCGTCAAGACCTGAAGCGCGTGGCCGATATTCAGGGCGACTTGATCGCTCTGCGCAAACGCGGCGAAGAAACACGCGAGAAGACCCATCTCACCGCGGATGGCATGAAGAATTTCGAGACGCGCATCAAGGAACTCCTCGCATCAGAGATCGAACGCAAACAAGCCCAGACCGTCTTCATGGACCAGCTCTCGAAGAGCGAAATCGAACGCGAGCGCTCTCACAAAGAATGGCGTGACCGCTTTGACACCTTCAAAAAACAAACCGACGCGCTTGACACGCAAGTGCAGGCCGCCGAAGAGACCACTCGCACCGCCAAACGCGCGCAGGATGCATATCTCGATATTTCCCAAAAACTCGAACGCCGCATCAACGAGATCACCGAGATGCAACGTCTCGCCGAGGAACGCACGCGCCAGGAATGGGTCTCGTTTAAAGCGGACGATCAAAAACGCTGGACGGCTTTCAACTTAACCCAGGACGAAATCCTGCGCGAACTGCGTAAGAATCTAGCCAGCGCAGAAGAGCGCGTGAAAGCCATGGACGAAATCGCCCACACCGTGCAAGACCAACTGCACCAAAACACCGACGCCACCGAGCATCAAATGCAAGAACTGATGAACTGGGCGCACGAATGGCTCGCCGCCAGCGAACGCATCATGGGCCACGGCAAGAAGACAACCGCCGCAAAAAAAGCAAAATGAATTTTCAGCGCGAAGATAGACAAGTAGACATGTAGACACGGAAACACTTGTTTACCTGTTTACTTGTATACCTGTATACCTGTTTCCGTGTTTACATTTTCATCTTTCATCTTTCACCTTTCACCTTTCACCTTTCACCTTTCACCTTTCACCTTTCATAACCCCCCATGCGCGTCATCGGCACAGCAGGCCACGTAGACCACGGCAAGTCCGCGCTCGTTGCGGCGCTCACCGGCACACACCCCGACCGCCTCAAAGAAGAGCGCGAACGCGAGATGACCATTGACCTCGGCTTCGGCTGGCTCACGTTGCCGGACGGCGAAGAGGTCGGCATCATAGATGTGCCCGGCCATCGCGACTTCATCGAAAACATGCTCGCCGGCATCGGCGGAATTGACGCCGCAATCCTCGTCATCGCCGCAGACGAAGGCGTCATGCCACAGACGCGCGAACATCTCGCCATTTTGGATTTACTCCAAATCCCCAGCGGATTAATCGCGCTGACAAAAACCGACCTCGTTCAAGACCCGGCCTGGCTGGGTCTGGTCACGAGGGACATTCAACTAGCCCTGGCCAACACCTCCCTGCGCGACGCCCCGATCATCCCCGTCAGCGCGAAAACCGGCGACGGCCTCAACCCTCTAATCTCCAATCTCCAGTTTCTTTTACAAAACAAATCGCCTCGCCCGAATCTCTCCCGCCCGCGCCTGCCCGTGGACAGAGTCTTCAGCATGGCCGGATTCGGCACCGTCGTCACTGGCACACTCAACGATGGGACTCTCTCCGTTGGCGACGAAATCGAAATCCTGCCCAGCGGTCTGCGCGGACGTGTGCGCGGTTTGCAAACTCACAAGAAAAAAGAAGAACACGCCGTGCCGGGTTCGCGCACGGCGGTAAATATTTCGGGCGTGAACGCGGAACAGATTCGGCGCGGCGAAGTGTTGGCGAAACCGAATCAATATCAGCCCACGCGGCGGCTCGACGCGCGCTTTCGTCTGCTGGCAGATGCCTCGGCCGCATTGCAACACAACGATGAAGTCAAATTTTTCATCGGCGCGAGCGAGACGATCGGCATAGTGCGCTTGCTGGGCGTCGAACAACTTGCCCCGAGCGAAGATGCCTGGATTCAACTCGAACTGCGCGAGCCAATCGTGGCCGTGCGCGGCGACCGCTACATCCTGCGCCGCCCCTCGCCCAGCGAGACTCTCGGCGGCGGCTCCATCGTGGACCCGCACCCGAGCGGACGCCACAAACGCATGGACGAGTCTGTGCTCGCTTCGTTGGAATTAATGGCCGGAGGCTCTCCGAGCGAAATGCTCATGCAGGCCGCGCTGGCCCTCGGGGTGGGAACGAAGCGTGAATTGGCGGAACGGGCGCGGGTAAATGAATCCATCGCCGAAGCCGCCATCGAGACATTAATCGCGGACGGTTCGCTGATTGCGTTGGGCGAGTCGCTCGTGATAACACTGTCGCAGTGGGAGGACTTGCGTGACAAAGCCATCGAACAAGTGGCGGCCCATCACAAAAATTTTCCGTTGCGACGCGGAATGCCGCGCGAGGAACTTAAGTCCAAACTAAAACTGGATGCGCGCCTTTTTAATTTACTAATTACCAATTACGAATTACACAATCTGCTAATTCACTCTGCCGGATTTCTGGCGTTGCCGTCGCACAAAGTTATTTTCTCGGTGGCGCAACAAATAAAAGTGGACGCATTGCTGAATCGATTCGCGTCCGCGCCGTTTGCAACGCCCTCGGTGAAAGAATGCGTCGCTGAGGCGGGCGAAGATGTTTTCGTGGCGCTGGCCGACACGGGCGCGGTCAGACTCGTCTCGCCTGAAGTGGTTTTTCGCACGGCGGATTACGAGTCGCTCGTGGCGGGGATTAAATCCGCACTGCTTGAGCGCGGACAAATTTCGCTGGCCGAAGTGCGCGACTTGTTTGGCACGTCGCGCAAATATGCGCAGGCATTGCTCGAACATTTGGATTCAATTGGTGTGACAGTGAGAGATGGGGATGTGAGAAGGGGCAAGTAATTCGCAAGGGGTAATTGCAGATTGGAGAATTGAACCGCCCCATTTCAGATTTTTGAAATGGGGCGGTTTGGCGTCATTGAAGTATACGAGTTGACGACTATTGCGAGATTGGGCGCAGGTAAAGCAGGATTTCGTTGACGAGAGCCAGGTCGCCTTCACCGGCGAGGACAAGATATTTATCGCCGATGGTAGTGATGAGGTAGACCGAGGTCAATTCGGGGGTCTGCACAGTGAATCGGACGGCGGCCAGTCCGAGGTCGAGTGTGATGGCTTCTTCTTCGAGAATTATGAAGCCGGAGGCATCCCAGGCCGTTTTGGTTTTTTCGACATATGCGGCCAGATCGTTTTTTGGATCCCAATCGTAGATCGTCAGCGAGAGGCGCGATCCACCCTCGGGCAGTGTGGATGCATCGAAAAGTTCGGGCGAGGATACGAAGACAACTTGTGTGGTGCGCGACCCGACAACGGATTCGTTTTGGACCCATTCGAGGGGGTAATCGAGCGCGAAGCCAATCGTTTCATTTACATAGGTCTGGGAGGCGAACGAAGGAGCGCGAATTTTGCCTTCGGGGATTTCGACAACCATCTCGGTCGCGTCGGAGCCGAGCACCGGCATCTGGTTCGATACAGGCTCGGGCGAAGGAACGGATTCGTTGCCGCGCGCGCCGCAAGCCGAAATCAACAGCACGAGAACAAGGGACAGGGCTAAAAGGTATTTTTTCATTTTCATCTCCTTTGGGTTTGTTTCAAGCAGGACGCGCGAGGGTAAGAAATGTTCCCCGTTGTAAAGTTTTGCGTCGCGCATGTTTTTTCAAAGGGCATCTTGCCGCTACGCAGAGTCACTGCTACAAGTCACTTATGCATTACAGAACGAGTTTGGACTTTTGTCTGGACTGGGCAATTGAGCGGATATCGATTCTTGCCTAATTTTGAATTTGGCTTTATCCTAAAACACAGGAGACCATGCCATGCAAAATAATCGCCCGCTAGTTTTTAGGTTTGGCTTGCTAATTGCCAGCGTAAGTATCATTTTGGCTTGCACTCGCATCAACCCTATAGGCAGTGGTTGTGACGGATTTATTGACGCACTCGGAACGGTTTCACCGGAAATTGAGAATCAGGTGCAGACGGCCATCACGTCTGCCGGACTGGACGGCGCCGCACTGGTGAGCACGAACGGCGACAACGACGGATGCGGCAACTATCACGTGCGCGCCATTGATTTTGATTTCACGCTGAATGTGACCAGCTTCGACTCGAGCGTGCTCAGCGCCAGCGCCGCAAAAGCGCTGGAGATTGCGGACAGCTTCGCACAAAAACCAGAGACCGCGCCAAACCTGGGCAACGTGCATGTGACTTTTCAATCAGATGGATTAAAATGCACCTGGGGCTACACCGAAGGCACCTGGCGCGCGTTCAAACCGTTTGACGCGAATGAGGCGGATTGTCCGGTGCGGTAGAGGACAAAGACAAAACCTTACAGGTTTCGATAATTTTTTCAGGAGATTAATATGTCCGACATCAAATACGAAATCATCAAGAATATTGGCACGCTGTCCAAATCTGAGTCAGGCTGGGCGAAAGAGCTCAACCTGGTCAGCTGGAATGACCGCGAGCCGAAATATGACCTGCGCGATTGGTCCGCCGATCACAGCAAGATGGGCAAAGGCGTCACACTCTCGGCGGAAGAATTGTCTGCGTTGAAAGAGTTGCTAAACAATATGCATTTGTAGATTGTGCGCAGCGCAACTAAAAGTCGGCCGAGACACGGATGCAGACGCGGCCTTTATTGATTTGAAGTTTTATTAGCGGCACACCAGCACTCCACGGCACTTGCGTCCGTGGCAAGTGTGCGCCGGGCGCAAATGTGCGCATATTTGCGTCATTCGCGTTCAGAAATTCCCGAGTTTGAAAGTCGTAATTACGGGCGCTTATTGACTGGCGCAAAGCGGACCAAATTGGTACAATATTTTTGGCACTACTCTGCCCGTCGTCCAATCGATATGGCTGGTTGCCCGGCGTTTGTCTTGTTGTTGGAGATAATCTATGAGAAAGTTTTTTAGTATAGTTGTTCTGGGGGCGCTCGTTTTATCGTTATTTTCCCTGGGCTTAAATGTGGCGCGGGCCGATTCCACTGCTGTAACGTTCGCGGTCATCGGCGACTATGGCGTGAATAACGGACCCGAAGCGGCGGTTGCGAACATGGTTGCCAGCTGGACTCCGGACTTTGTGATCACAACGGGGGATAATTATTATGTCGAAGTCGCCGGAACGGGTTCTCAAAAATACGATATCTCCACCGGCAAATATTATTGCGCTTTTCTGAAAGATGTTACAACCACGGGCGCCTTTTGTCCGCAGGGCACGGCGGCCACCAATCGATTCTTCCCAGCCGTGGGAGACCATGATTATCTCGATGGCGGAACAACGGACAATCTGCCCACCACCTACGCCGATTATTTTAATTTACCGGGCGTCGGTTTCAGCAGTTCATCGAACAATGAACGCTATTACGATTATGTTCAGGGGCCAGTGCATTTCTTTGTTGTCAACAGCAATGGCGGGGTCGGGCAGGAACCGGACGGCGTTACGAGCACATCCATTCAAGGGGAATGGCTGAGGACGCAATTGCAAGCATCCATTTCCACCTGGAACATTGTCTATTTCAGCGAGCCGCCTTATTCATCGGGAACTGTGCATGGTTCGCAAGCATACATGCAATGGCCTTTTGCACAATGGGGAGCGGACGCTGTCTTCTCGGGAGATGACCACGTTTATGAGCGTATCCTTCGCGATGGGATTGTCTACTTTGTTAATGGTATGGGCGGGCAGGGGCTGTATCCTTTTGGGACGCCGGTCGAAGGAAGCGCCTTCCGCTATAACACAACCCATGGCGCACAGCGCGTGATCATCTCTGATACATCCATGACGCTTGAATTTTATTCAGTGGACAATGGCGGCACGCTCCGCGATAGTTACACCATCTACGCACCCGGCGTCCCCACGCCCACCGCCGGCACAGCCCAGCCCGGAAATATTAATTTGCAGGTCAGTTCATCCACCGATGACGCAGAAATGGACGTCAGTGATGGAAGCATGTATTTGTACAACAGCGACCTGGAAATGATCAATGATCCCGGACTGCAACGTGTGCAAAAGGTGGGCTTGCGTTTCTTAAATGTTTCCATCCCGCACGGCGCGTTGATTACCAATGCCTATATCGAGTTCGAAGTCATGAGCGCCAATTCAGAGGCTACATCGTTGACCGTACGAGCACAGGCGTCTGATAATGCGGTTACGTTTAAGAATATAGCCTATGACCTGACCTCGCGGCCACTGACGAGCGCCGTGGTCAGCTGGAATTCCATCCCTGCATGGACGGTCATTGGCGCGAAACAGCAGACACCGAACCTGGCGGCTCTCGTGCAGGAAGTGGTAGATCGTCCCGGCTGGGTCGTTGGTAACAACATTGCATTCGTGATAGATGGATTTGGGACGCGCACCGCCGCCTCATTCGATGGTGATGTCAGCGGCGCGCCTGTACTGCATGTGGAGTTTGATCCGCCTCCTACTCCCACTCCTACTGCCACCTTCACTCCCTCACCAACCGCTATGCCAACGCTCCCCGCCAATACCACTGGTTGGCTAAGTCCGTCTGCGCAAGCGGGGACCACCTCCGGCGACGGAAATGGTTACGAGGTGAGCGCAACGAACGTCTTCGCCGACGATAGTGTCTTTGCCGCCGATATGAATAGCGGCACCACCACGTCCACAAGTTGTAGCGACGCAGGAAAAGATCGCCACAAATTTTATAACTATGGCCTCTCCGCGCCAGCGGGCGCAACAATCTTCGGTATCGAAGTTCGGTTGGATGCCAGGACCGACTCTACCGTTGGAACACCAAAGCTGTGCACCTCGCTCTCCTGGGATAAAGGCGTATCCTGGACAGCCTGGAAATCCACATCCACGATTACAACGAATGAAGCCACTTACATACTCGGCGGTCCAGCGGATGTGTGGGGCCATGCATGGACCACGGCTGAACTGGGTAATTCCACCTTTCAGTTGCGTGTCGTTGACGTCTCCAGCGATATCACGCGCGACTTCTCCCTCGACTGGGTCGGCGTCAAAGTAACCTTTAATCCTCCCTACACGCCCACCGCAAACATCACAAATACTCCCTTGTTGCCCACTGCGACTCCAACCGAGACGAGCACTCCTCTCCCGCCCTCGGCTACCTCTTCGCCTACAGAAACCTATACGCCCGGCCCTCCCACTTTTACACCAACCATCACCGATACGCCGCTCCCAGCAACAGATACATCCACGCCGACAGAAACTCATACTCCTCTGCCTCCAACTGATACGGCCACACCCACGCTTACTTTCACGCCTCTGCCTCCGACGACTGCCACCTACACTCCGACGCCCACCTCGACGCTCACTCCTCAGGTCAGCACAACTGGCTGGCGGAGTCCAGTTAAACAAGTCAAGGCAAAGACCAACGCCGGTGATAACAATGGCTTCGAGCTCAATCCCGTTGATGCATTCAGCGTTGATGGTCTGTTCGCGGGCGACATCGACAGCGGGACAACGACTTCCACTAATTGCAGTGATATCGGCAAAGACAAACATAGATACTCCAACTACAACGTCTCAGTTCCAACAGGCGCGATCATCCTGGGAATCGAAGTCCGACTGGACACCAAAGCAGATTCGACCATTGGCACGCCCAAGATGTGTATCTCCCTCTCGAAGGATAACGGCTCCACGTGGACAAGTTGGAAAACGACTCCGCCGCTGACGACCACGGTTGGGTCTTATTTCCTTGGCAGTCCAAGCGACCTCTGGGGGCTAAGCTGGATAGTGAGTGATCTGTCTAATAGCCGTTTCCAGATTCGGATAGCGAATGTTTCCAGCGATCTTGCCAGCGATTTCTTTCTCGATTGGATCGCTGTCAATGTGACCTATCAACAATGAGGCATCCATGACCATTTTCACCAAACCTTCCGACTCTGAGTTACGCCAGCGCCTGACCGCCGAGCAATACCAGGTGACCCAGCACGAGGGCACCGAGCCGCCATTCCGCAATGAATATTGGGACAATAAACATCCCGGAATCTACGTGGACATTGTTTCCGGCGAACCCTTGTTCAGCTCGCTGGATAAATACGACTCGGGCACTGGCTGGCCCAGCTTCACCCGCCCGCTGGAGCCGGAAAACGTCAGCGAGAAAACGGACGGCTCGCTTTTCTTCGCCCGCACCGAGGTCCGCTCGAAGCGGGCGGACTCACATTTGGGCCACGTCTTCACTGACGGTCCGCGGCCAACTGGTCTGCGCTACTGCATGAACTCTGCTTCGATGCGCTTTATCCCCGCGCAGAACCTTGAAGCGGAGGGTTACGGTCAATATCTCTCGCTTTTCTAAAAAGATGCCTCGAAGAAGAAATGAAATTCCGACTCGACAGTCAACAGTGCTATACTCAACTCATTGAACAGTCCACCGTTAAACGGCGGACTCCCCACAGTGAATTCAAAAAGGAGTAAACATCATGGGCGACTCAGGTAAAAAAGACAAAGGCAATCGCGAAGATAAGAAAAAGGCCAAGCTCAATCCGAAAGAAAAGAAAAAGGCCAAGCAGGAAAAAAAGAAGGCCAGCAAGGGCATTCTCAACTCCTAAGTTAACTCGCACGTATCAACGACGCAGAATCACACGGAGCGCAATTTTGCTGATTGCGCGCTGAGGCTCTGCGTCAAATTTATTTTATGCACCCTTGCCATCCTTCGTTGTAAAAAAGACTTTCCATGTGCGGACGCTTCACCCTCAGCGTTGACCCCGCCGAACTGGACCGCGCCTTTAGCGGGTTCAGCTTCCCCGAGCAATTCTCTCCCCGTTTCAACATCGCCCCCACCCAGCCCATCCTCGGCATCCCCAATGACGGACAAAACAAAGCGGACTTCTTCGTCTGGGGACTGATTCCTTCATGGGCCAAAGACCCATCCATCGGCTCAAAATTAATTAACGCGCGCGCCGAAACGCTGGCCGAAAAACCGTCCTTTCGCGGGGGCTTCAAATACAAACGTTGTCTGATTCTCACTGACGGTTTTTACGAGTGGAAAACCATCCCAGGCTCCAAAACAAAAATCCCCCATTACATCTTTCTCAAGAATCATCAACCCTTCGCCTTCGCTGGCCTATGGGACGAATGGCACGCGCCCGATGGCGGCTCCGTCCGCTCGGCCACGATCATCACCACCGAACCCAACGAATTGATGGCGACTCTGCACAAGCGCATGCCCGTGATTCTGAATCCGCGCGACTACGCCCAATGGCTCAACCCCGCGCCTCAGACTCCCGATAAGCTGGTCGGCCTGCTCAAGCCCTTCCCCGCTGACGAGATGTCGGCCTACGCCGTCAACACCTACGTCAACAACCCCGCCAACGATCGCGCCGAACTTGTTGTGCCCGCATAATTCCCCAATTCTCATTTTACTAAACAAGCGGTTTTCAGCATCCAACACCTGCGGACTATTCTCTATTCACAATTCTCCAATCTCTAATCATCTATTCTCTCTTCTCTACTCTACTCTATTCTCTACTCTATTCTCTACTCTATTGCCCCTTCCTTAACCCCACCTAAGCATTCGGCTTGACTGTCCATTTTGCGTTTGATATGATGACTAAAGGAAAACAAAATGGATTCTCAACCCTTTAACGAAGATAATCTCCAACCCGAAAACGAACAGCCCAAACCGAGCCTTGAGGCCCCAACGCGACGTGCGCGGCGCAACCCACTGGCAAACGTGGTCAACGCCTTGCTGGGCTTGGGCCTCGGCGAGTCAATGCTCAGGGTGGGCACAACCCTGCTCACCATCATGCTCGTGGCGGCCGCGGTATGGCTGATGAGTCAATTCGACGCCGCCGCGCTGGCCGGGCTGAGGTCCCTGCCCGCACTGGCGGCGGGTCCCACCCCCACCGTCTTCGTGGACCCGGGCCTGATTCCACCTCCGCTTGATTTAACTATCCCGGGCGTGAATCGCCTGGCCGAGCCGCACACGAATATCCCCTCAAGGCCGCGCCAGGAAATTGAGCTTTACACCGTCGTCGAAGGCGACTCACTTTTTGGCATTGCAGAAAAATTTGGCCTGAAACCTGAAACGATTTTATGGGGCAACTACACCATATTTGCAGATGACCCGCACTCGCTAAGCCCGGGTCAGCAAATCAACATTCTTCCAGTTAATGGGGTTTATTACCAGTGGGTCGGCGGCACTTCGTTTGAAGCCTGGTCCGCATTCTTCGGCGTCACCGCGCAAGACATCATTGATTATCCGGGCAATCACATCAACGTGGACACCGTCGGTGATTATGCCAACCCCAACATTGCAGTGGGCACATGGCTGATCATCCCGGGCGGCTCACGTCAGCTGATTGTGTGGAGCGCGCCATTGGGTTTAACGCGCGACAATGCCGCCATCGCCAGCGAAATGGGACCCGGCGCGTGCGGCACCATTTCGGGCGGCGTGGTGGGCTATGGCACTTTCGTCTGGCCGGCTAACAAACATTTTCTTTCGGGCTACGATTATCAGCCGCCCATTCACTGGGGCATTGACATTGCCGGCAGTGTTGGCGAGGGCGTGTACGCCTCAGATGCAGGCGTGGTTGTTTATGCGGGCAACAACAGTTATGGTTATGGCAACATGATCATGATTGACCACGGCACAGGCTTCCAAACACTTTACGCGCACTTGAATGAAATCTATGTCGGTTGCGGACAAAGCGTTGGACAGGGCGATTCGATTGGCGCCATCGGCTCCACCGGAAAATCATCCGGCGCGCACCTGCACTTCGAGATTCGCACCACCACGTATTTCGTCAACCCGTGGGATTATCTGCCCCCGCCGTAAATCCCCTCTGCATTACAAAATCACCTTACGTATTTAGCCACAGAGCGCACAGAGATTTATGAGTTTTCTTCTTAAGGCTTTCTCTGTGGACTCTGTGGCAAAGAAGTGAATTTACGTAAGGTGAGTACAAGCAACAAAAACCTCCGATGCGAACTCGGAGGTTTTTCTTTCATCTTTCATCTTTCTTTCGTCTTACTTCTTCCTCACCACCCCAAATTCCTTCTCAGCCAGCGTGATGGCTTCCTCGAAGATGGCCAAGCCATCATCCACTTCGGAAGTGGTAATCGAAAGCGGCGGGGCGATGCGGATGGTGCTCTTGCCGCAACCCAGCATTAACAGTCCGCGCTCGAAGGCCAGGTTAATCACGCGGTCTTCGAGTTTTTCGGCCGGCTCTTTGGTCTCGCGGTCCATCACAAATTCGACGCCGATCATCAGTCCCTTGCCGCGCACTTCGCCCATAGACGGGTGACGTCCCTGCAGTTCGGTCAGCGCGTCAATGGTGTATTGCCCAACTTCAGCCGCGTTGGTCATGTATTCTTTTTCGATCAATTCAATCGTGGCCAGCGCGGCGGCGCACGAAATGGGATTGCCGCCGTACGTGTTGCCATGCGAGCCTTTTTCCCAGTCCATGATCTCGCGGCGCGCAATACATGCGCCGAGCGGCATGCCCGAAGCGATGCCTTTGGCGGCAGTGATAATATCCGGCTCGACGCCGAAATGCTCGATGGCCCACCACTTGCCCGTGCGGCCCATGCCCGATTGCACTTCATCACAGATCAACAAAATGTCGTACTTGTCGCACAGTTCGCGCAACGCAGGAAAGAATCCCGCTGGCGGGACGAGGTATCCGCCTTCGCCTTGAATCGTCTCGACGAGGATTCCGGCTAATTCCTCGGGGGGCAAAATGTGACCCAAAATCTGATCTTCAATATAGCGCACCACCGTCTCACCTTCATCTTCACCTTTGCGCCGTTCGAGCATTGGGCGATACGGGTTCGGGAAGGGCGCATGCACCACGCCATTCATCAGCGGATAAAAACCCTTGTGGTATTTTGGCTTGCTGGCCGTGAAAGTCACCGCGCCCATCGTGCGTCCGTGGAACGCGCCAGTGAAGCCAATAAAATTACTGCGTCCAGTGTGATAACGCGCCAGTTTAATCGCCGTCTCCACAGCCTCGGTGCCCGAGTTGGTCATGAACGACACGCCGCTCTCGCCGAACGGAGAAATCTCGGCCAGCTTCTCAGCCAGCCGCACCCAGCCCTCGTGATAAAAATCGGACGAGATGTGAATAAATTTTTCAGCCTGTTGCTGAATGGCCTTCACAACTTTCGGGTGCGAGTGACCCGTGGATGCGACTGCAATGCCAGCCA
>VFKQ01000024.1 GCA_009885445.1 Anaerolineaceae bacterium
ATTATTCGGCAGCGAATATTCCCTGCGCATCCATACCCACCTCGGGGCGGGCGCCTACATCTGCGGCGACGAGAGCGCCCTTTTAGAATCGCTCGAAGGCAAACGCGGGCAACCCCGCGTCCGCCCGCCGTTCCCGCCGTCGGTGGGACTGTTCGGGAAGCCGACCATCGTCAACAACGTGGAGACGTTTGCCAACGTCCAGCCGATTCTCGCCAATGGCGCGGACTGGTACAAGAGCATGGGTACGGCAGATAGCGCCGGCGTGAAAATTTTCTCGCTTTCGGGTTGTGTTGAAAAACCCGGCAATTATGAATTACCGCTGGGCACCACCTTCCGCGATTTGATTTTCAAACACGGCGGCGGAATTTTGAACGGCCACAAAATTAAAGCCATCATGCCTGCGGGCGCATCCTCCTCGATGATTCTCGCCGACGATAAAGCCCTCGACACGCCGCTGGATTATGCCTCCGTGCGCACCCTCGGCGCGGACCTCGGCTCGGCATCCATTATCGTGGTGGACGATACCGTCAGCGTGGAATGGGTCATCGGCAAGACCGTTCACTTTTTCAAACACGAATCCTGCGGCAAATGCACGCCCTGCCGCGAAGGCACCTACTGGATGTCGAACGTTGTCCAGCGCATGGAACATGGCCGCAAAAAAGAAGACGTGGATTTACTGCTCAATGTGGCCAAACAAATGCAGGGCAAATGCCTGTGCGCGCTGGGCGAATTCGCCACCATGGCTGTGACGACGGGCATCGAACGATTCCCGAATGATTTCAAAACGGCGTAACTCGATACGAAATTATCTGTATCGAACTTCGGAGACTTATGACTGACCTCGTAACCCTGACAATTGACGGAAAACAAGTGAGCGTTCCTGCCGGGACGCTCGTGGTGGAAGCCGCCAAAAAGGTTTCCATTGACGTGCCCGTTTTTTGCTATCATCCCAAGCTTGAACCGGCGGGCATGTGTCGCATGTGCCTCGTCGAAGTGGGCCTGCCCATGATTGACCGCGCCACCGGCAAACCCGTGCTCGATGACAACGGCCAGCCTAAGATTAACTTCTTGCCCAAACTTGAAACGGCTTGCACCAACAAAGTGGTGGCGGGTATGGTCGTCAAGACTCAGCTCACTTCTGAGAAGGCGCGCAGTGGCCAGAACAGCACCGTTGAATTTTTGCTCACATCGCATCCCCTGGATTGTCCGATTTGCGACAAGGGCGGCGAGTGCCCTCTGCAAAACCTGACCATGGAACACGGTCCGGGCAAGAGCCGCTTCCTCTTCGACGAGAAACAGCGCCTCGACAAGCACGTCCCGCTCGGCGATTTGATCTGGCTTGACCGCGAACGTTGCATCCAATGCGGACGTTGCACCCGCTTTCAGGAGGACGTCGCCGGCGAGGCGGTCATTGGCTTCGCTGAGCGTGGTCGCACCATGCAGATCGTCACCCACTCGGACCCCGGGTTTGATTCTGTTTTCTCGGGCAACACCACCGACATCTGCCCCGTCGGCGCGCTGACCACTTCTGATTTCCGTTTTGGCGCGCGTCCGTGGGAATTGGACGAGCAGGCCTCCATTTGTACGCAATGCCCGGTGGGTTGTAATGTCACCTTGAACACGCGCCGCGAAGCAAAAGCGGACGGGCGTATCGTCGTCAAGCGCGTCATGCCGCGACAGAACGAGGAAGTTAATGAAATTTGGATGTGCGACAAGGGCCGTTTCGCTCACCACTACACCGACGCGGCGAATCGCATTGGCAAACCGCTGATCAATAAAGATGGCAAACTGGTCAAGGCCTCGTGGAAGGCCGCGCTGGATTTGGCCGCTGAAAAACTTTCTGCTTCGAAAAAGAATTTGATCGTGCTCGCCTCGGGTCGACTCTCCAACGAAGATTTGTTCAACCTCAAGTCACTGGCGGATGGGGTGGGCGGGCAGGCCATTCTGTACTCCGATATGGGCGGCGGCGAAGCCACCCTGCCAGTGGGCCTGAGCGATGGGAGCAACCTCGGCGCGTTGGGCAAGGGCGATGCAATCCTCGTGGTGGCTTCTGACTTATATGAAGAAGCCCCCATCTGGTGGCTGAGAGTCAAGCAGGCCGCCGACCGTGGCGCGACCCTGATCGTGGCTAATTCGCGCGGGACCAAGCTGGATAAATTTGCCACACACAAGATCCGCTACGAGCACGGACAGGAAACCGCCACCGTCAAAGAATTGGGCGGCAAGAATAAACACGCCGATGCGATTCGCAAGGCTGGCAATTTGGTGGTCTTCTTTGGCAATGACGGCATGGGACTCTCCGGTTCCACCTCGCTGGGTGCGGCTTGCGCTCATCTGCTAAAAGACAGCGATCACATTGGCCGCCCGAACAATGGCCTCGTCGGTGTTTGGCCGCGCGTGAATGATCAGGGCGCGTGGGAAGTGGGCTTTCGCCCAAGTGTGAATTTGGCTGAAGAGATTAAGGGCAAGGCCGTTTACATCGTCGGCGCGGACCCGGCGGGGGATAACCCCGCGTTGGCTAAGGCTCTGAAGAGCGCGAAGTTTGTTGTCGTTCAAGATTTGACTCACACCGCGACCGCCGACTTGGCGGATGTGGTCTTGCCGGCGCAGGCGCACACCGAGCGCGAAGGTACGTTCACTTCGGGTGAGCGTCGCGTGCAACGTTTTTATTCTGCCGTGCCAGTCTTTGGCGAGGCCCGCCCCGATTTTGTGATTACGGCGCAGTTGGCGCGTGAGATGGGTTACATCCTTGAGGGTAGTTCGGTTTCAATCGTTTTCGACATTATGTCGCAATCGCTTTCGGCGTTTGAAGGACTCGATTATCCATTGCTCGCTGAAGTGACTGTACAATGGCCGGAGGTGGGGCATGGTGATATTTATTATGGCGGCACCTCCTACGAAAATAAAAAGGGACTCGGCGCGCATCTTTCGTCTGCGGCGCAACGCGGCGACGCGGTGCGACTTGCTTCGCCGCGCGCGAACAAACTGCCCAAGCCAAAAGAGAACGAAGTGCTGGCCGTGCCGGTGACAAAACTTTACGACATGGGCAACACGATTGCTTCGGCGCCATTGCTGGATGGGCGCGTGGGCGAAGCGACGATTGCGCTGAATCCGCTGACGGCGGCGGAGTTGGGTGCCGCGGCTGGGGAGTTGATCAGAGTCGGTTGGAACGGGAGCCAGTCCGAGGTCCGTGTGCGAACCGATGCGTCAGTGGCGGAAGGCGTCGCGTTGGTCCCGCGCAGTTTTGGCATCCCTGTGTATGAGCCGATTGGTTTGCCGGTGCGCACTGTGAAAAAGGTGAAGGCATAATGGACTGGGCATTGGCACTCGAATGGTTGGTTAAATCGCTGGTGATTATCTTCGCCCTGCTGGGCGGATTCGCGTATACCACCTGGTACGAGCGGCGGGCGCTGGCGCGTTTGCAAGTGCGCGTCGGCCCGAATCGCGCCGGACCGTTTGGCCTGCTTCAGCCCATCGCGGACGCGCTCAAGCTGATTTTTAAAGAAGAGCTTACGCCCCCGGGCGCGTTCAAATTGGTTTTCTTCCTCGCCCCGATTATGACTCTCGTGCCTTCGATTATCATTGCCGCCGTCATTCCGTGGGGCCGCACTGTGACAATGTTTGGGCGCGAGATTAATTTGTATCT
Organism: Anaerolineaceae bacterium; assembly: GCA_009885445.1. Taxonomy (GTDB): domain Bacteria; phylum Chloroflexota; class Anaerolineae; order Anaerolineales; family Villigracilaceae; genus Denitrolinea. The sequence goes on from VFKQ01000024.1 coordinate 3,647, forward strand.
GGCGGATGTCAATGTCGGCATAATATATTTGATGTCGGTGACTTCGATCGCGGTGTATGGCATCGTGTTGGCGGGCTGGGCTTCGAACAGTAAATACGCCATGCTGGGCGGACTGCGCTCTGCGGCGCAAATGGTTTCGTACGAACTTTCGCTGGGTCTTACTTTCGTGGCCGCAATTTTGCTGGGCAACTCGATGAGCCTGGTCGACATTGTGGAGGCGCAGACTACTTATTGGTTCGCGCTGATTCAGCCGCTCGGCGCGTTGATCTTTTTGACGGCCACGCTCGCCGAAGTGAACCGCGCGCCGTTCGACATGCCCGAAGCCGAGCAGGAATTGACGGCGGGATTCCACACCGAATATTCCGGAATGAAGTTTGCTTTGTTCTTCATGGCTGAATACCAGAAGATGATTGTGGTCTCAATGATGGCCGCGACCTTGTTCTTTGGCGGATATCGCGAGTTTTGGTTCCTACGCGATACACTGCTGAGCGTGGACGCCACTTGGCTGATTTCCGGCCATCAATTCACGGCCTGGTTCCTGGCCCCGCTTTATTTGTTCATCAAAGTCGTTGGGCTGTTGTTCCTGATGATCTGGGTGCGCGCCACTTGGCCGCGCTTCCGCTATGACCGTTTGATGGCTTTCGGTTGGAAGGTGATGTTGCCGCTTTCGCTGGCGGTGGTATTCATTACGGCCACGGGTATCTTACTGGAAATCACAACAGGCCAGGTCATGTGGCTCACTGTGGGCGTCCCAGCCGTTTCGATATTTGTCGGATTGATTGCCGTGGTTTTTGTTTACCGCTCGTTGTGGAGAAAATATTATGAGACTGTTTGATCCCGCAGTACAAATGCTGCGCGGACTGTACGAGACGATGAAGCAAATGCTCTTCAACCCCGTCGTCACAGTCCAATACCCCGAAGAGAAGCGCAAGGTCAGCCGTCGCTTCCGTGGCCGACATGTGCTCCAACGCTACGATAACGGACTCGAGAAGTGCATCGGCTGTTCGTTGTGCGCCGCGGCTTGCCCGTCCGACGCAATCTTTGTGGAATCCTCTGAGAACACCGACGAAAAACGATTCTCGCCCGGCGAGCGTTACGCCTCCACTTATGAAATCAACATGTTGCGCTGTATCTATTGCGGTTTTTGCGAAGACGCCTGTCCCACCGAGGCGATTATTCTTGGCGATAATTATGAGTTGAGTTTCACTGACCGTCAGTCCGCGATTTACACGAAGGACTTTTTACTTGAGCCAGTGCGCGCCGCGTCCATGCTCACCCCGCAAAAAGTGGCGGCAGGCGCGTACCCGCGATCCGTTCCCGAGATGGAAGACCCTTCCTTTTGACAATTTTGGATTTACGATTGACGATTGCAAAATAATCGTAAATCCCAAAATCGTAAATCGTAAATTTGGAATACCATGACCATAGACCTCTTCTTATTCCTCGTCCTCGCTCTCGTCTCCATCGGCACCGCCCTCGGCATGTTGTTGAGTCGCAATGCTGTGTATTCGGCTTTGTTTCTCGTGCTCAACCTCGGCGCGGTGGCCATCTTCTTCCTTTTGCTCGGCGCGCCCTTCATTGCCATGGCGCAGATCACCGTCTATGCCGGGGCCATCATGGTGTTGTTCCTCTTCGTCATCATGCTGCTCGGCACGGAAGAAATCCCTGGTATGCAGAATTGGAAAAAATTCATCATCCCCGCCGTGCTGGCCGGAGCGCTGATTCTTGAAAGCATTTACCTGCTTACCTCGGCCAGCCGCCCGCTTGGCTTGATCGCCAACCCGAGCGAGTCTGTCAACACGGCGCAAGCCATGCGCGACCTCGGCGAACTGCTTTTTGATCAATACTTGCTCCCCTTTGAAGTCACCTCGATTCTTTTGCTGGTGGCCATGGTCGGCGCAATCGTTTTATCCAAGCCGGAAAAGGCAGGCAAATAATATAATGGTGCCGCTTAATTATTACATCATCCTTTCGGCAATCCTGTTCACCATCGGCGCGCTGGGCGTGCTCATCCGCCGCAACCCGCTGATCATTTTCATGTCCATCGAGTTGATGCTCAATGCCGCCAACCTGGCGCTGATCGCTTTTTCGAGCGCCTTCAACGAACTCGACGGGCAGATCTTCGTCTTCTTCGTCATCGCCGTGGCCGCCGCCGAAGTGGCAGTTGGCCTCGCGCTGATCGTGCAAATTTTCAAGTCTCGTCACAACATCAACGTGGACGAGATCAATCAATTGAAGGGTTAGGACATGCTCTTTAACGAATCTGCCCCACTTGGATTTTTCTACCTCGCCCCGTGGATTGTCTTCCTGCCGCTCCTGGGACTGTTCACCAACCTGATTTTTGGTTCCCGCTTTTCGGAACGAGTCATCGGGACGGTGGCCAGCCTTGCGTCGGGCTTGACCTTCGCTGTATCCGCCTTGCTGGCCTACGCCGTCTCGATTAATCATGGTGAAGTCCCGTCTCAAAAACTCGCCGAGTGGATTTCCATCGGCCCGCTCAGCGTAGACTGGGCCTTCCGCCTCGACTCGCTTTCCACGACGATGATGCTGGTCGTCTCGGGCGTGGGCACGCTGATTCACATTTACGCCATCGGCTACATGCACGAAGATGTGCGCTTCAAGAATGATCCGTCACGCTTCCGCAGTTTCTTTATTTATCTCAACTTGTTCATTGCCGCCATGATGATTCTCGTCGGCGGCGACTCGTACCTGATGCTCTTCGTCGGCTGGGAGGGGGTGGGCCTGTGCTCCTTCCTGCTCATCGGTTTCTGGTACGAAATGGACACGCTCGCGCGCCCCTCCTGGGCCAACTCCGACGCGGCCAAGAAGGCCATGATCGCCAACCGCATCGGCGACTTCGGATTTTTGATTGCCGTCTTTTTGATGTTCGTCCATTTCGGCACACTGCAATTTGACGCGGTCTTTGAAGCCGCGCACCACGCCTCGTCTGCAACCATCACCGCTATCACGCTTTTCCTGCTCGTCGGGGTGGCCGGCAAGTCGGCGCAGATTCCGCTGTACGTTTGGTTGCCCGATGCGATGGCGGGTCCGACGCCCGTCTCAGCGTTAATCCACGCCGCGACGATGGTGACCGCAGGCGTCTATCTCATCACGCGCTCCGCAGACTTGTACATGCTCGCGCCCGCCGCGCAAAATGTAGTTGTCATCACTGGCGCGGCCACGGCGCTGTTTGCCGCCACGATTGCTGTCGGGCAATATGACATTAAAAAAGTGCTGGCCTACTCCACGATATCGCAACTCGGATTCATGGTCGCCGCTGTCGGCATGGGCGCATATGTGGCGGGCATGTTCCACTTGATCACACACGCTTTCTTCAAGGCTTTACTTTTCCTTTCGGCGGGTTCTGTCATCCTCGGCCTCGAGCGCGGACATCACCACGCCGCGCATGCGCACGCCGAAAAGAAACCTGTGCGCGGACTGAAGAAAAAGAAAGATGAACACGATCACGCGCATGATGCGCATCATGCCGCTGAGCATCACGAAGTGTTCGACCCGGGCGACATGCGCAACATGGGCGGACTGCGCAAGACCATGCCGGTCACATTTTGGTTGTACATGATCGGCACACTTGCGCTGGCGGGCATCTTCCCCTTCGCTGGCTTTTGGTCTAAGGACGAAATTTTACTCGACGCCAGTTTGCATTTTCCCGCCGTGTACTGGGTGCTGACTCTCGCCGCGTTCTTCACCGCCTTCTACATGGGACGTCAGGTTTGGATGGTCTTCTTCGGTGAGCCGCGCCATGAAGCCGCCGCGCATGCCGAGGAAAGCCCGAAAGTGATGACCGTCCCATTGATGGTGCTGGCCGCGCTCTCCATTTTAGGCGGCGCGCTCAACCTGCCCTTTGAGGGCTTTCACAATCTCGGCCATTGGCTCGAACACACTTTGCACGAAGTTGAGTCTCTGCCGTTGGATTTGACCGTGGCGGGAATCTCCACCGCATTTGCGCTGACCGCGATTTTGATTTCATGGCTCATCTACGGACGCAAGCCGCTCGTCAAAGACCAGAAAGATCCGTTGAGCGTGTTGGGCGGTCTCTTCCAAAGTATGACCGACAAATGGTACGTGGACGAAATTTATCAATTCCTGATCGTCACGCCCTTCAGCAAACTTTCGCAATTCCTCTCCGATGTGATTGACGGAAAGTTCTGGCACGACTGGTTCCATGACACGGTTTTAGCTGGCACATACAACTGGGTCAGTGTAACCGCGCTCAGCGAATATGCAGACCGCCGCGGCATCGACACATTTTTCAACTCCTGGGGCGACGTAACCCAATGGTTCTCGGCCAGATTGCGCACGATTCAAAATGGTTTCGTGCGTTCGTACGCGCTGTCCGTTTTTCTGGGCGTCGTCGTCATAATAGGCTATTTGTTGATTAGACAAACGATTCGATAATGATGGATATTGTCGCCATTCAAAATGCGGCTCGTGAGCATACTGTCTTTTTCACTGACCATGCTGTGCGTCAGATGGCAAAGCGCAACATAGATGATATTGAAGTGTGTGAAGTAATTCTGGCTGGCGAAATTATCGAAGAGTATCCTGAAGATAAATACGGCCCAAGTTGTCTTGTGTATGGGCAAACATTGAAAGAGCGTCATGTACATGTAGTTTGTTCTGTGCCTCCTCGGGTTAGGGTTGTTACTGTTTATGAGCCTGACCCGCAGGAGTGGGCAGAATATAAAAGGAGAAAGTCATGAAACAGTGTCGTTTTTGCGGTGGTGAATTGCATGAGCAGTTGACTACCTTCCTGCATGAACACAACGGACAGGTAAGGGTTATCCGTCATGTTCCTGCGCTCGTCTGCGAGCAGTGCGGTGAAAAGGAATACACACAGGAAACAACGCATCAAATTTTGACTTTCCTGAAACAACCATCACTCCCTGCTGAAATTTTGCAGGTGCCTGCTTATGATATGGCCGCGTGATAGATAGAATTAAAGAGGATAGAACATGAAATTTCTTTTAGAACCACTCACCCTGCTGACCTTCTTCCCGCTTTTGGGCGTGCTCGCGATTCTCTTTTTGAAGCCCGAGCAAAAAGCCGCCGCGCGCTGGACGGCGCTGGTCACCAGCCTGATCGTCTTTGTGATTTCGCTGTGGGTCTTTTTCTTCAGCGGACTCTACGACGTTGCCAACCCAGACCTGCAACTGGTCGCAAGCTACAAATGGATTCACGTGGCAGGCTGGGACATCCAATACTTCATGGCCGCCGACGGGCTTTCGATTCTGCTCATCCTGCTGACCACCTTCCTCTCGCCCATCTCGATTCTCTCCACATGGACGGCCATCGAAGAGCGCGTCAAAGATTTCATGATCTTCTTCCTGCTTCTCGAAGTGGGCATGCTCGGCGTCTTCATGGCCCAGGACTTGTTCCTCTTTTACGTGTTCTGGGAATTCACCCTCGTGCCGATGTATTTCCTGATCGGCATCTGGGGCGGACCGCGTCGCATTTACGCCGCAATTAAATTTTTCCTCTATACCATGGCCGGTTCCATCTTGATGTTGCTGGCCATTTTGTGGCTCGGCATTGCCGGACATACTTTCTCATTGCCCGATTTAATTGCGGCAGGAAATATTCCGGCAAATATTCAGACGTGGCTCTTCATTGCCTTCGCCGCCGCCTTCGCGATTAAGGTGCCGATGTGGCCGCTCCACTCCTGGTTGCCCGACGCGCACGTGGAGGCGCCCACAGCGGGTTCGGTTATTCTGGCCGGCGTTCTGCTCAAGATGGGCACCTACGGTTTCGTACGCTTCAACCTTCCGCTCTTCCCCGAAGCCACTCTCGCCGCCGCACCGTGGATCGCACTGCTCGCCACCATCGGCATCATCTACGGCGCGGCAGTCTCGTACGCGCAAGCAGACGTGAAAAAACTGGTCGCTTATTCCTCCGTCAGCCATTTGGGATTTGTGATGCTCGGTTTGTTCGCGCTTAATTCCATCGGCATTCAAGGCGCGATTTTGCAAATGATCAATCACGGCATCAGCACCGGCGCATTGTTCTTGCTCGTCGGCATGATCTACGAACAGACGCATACCCGCGAACTAAAAGTCTACGGTGGCTTGTGGAAGATTACGCCCATCTTCGGCTCGATCATGCTCATCGTCGCCCTCTCCTCGATGGGCCTGCCCGGCCTGAACGGCTTCGTCGGCGAGTTCACCATCCTGCTCGGCGCGTTCGGCTCAGAAGCGATTGGCTCGCCGTGGTACGCGGGCATCTCCGCTCTCGGCGTGATCATGGCCGCCATTTATATTTTGTACATGTTCCAGAAAATGTTCCTCGGCCCGCAAGGCTCCATCATTGAGGAGACCAAACATCACGGTCATCCCGTCCGCGATTTAAACTGGCGCGAGATCGCCATCATGGTTCCGCTGATCCTCCTCATTTTTTGGATCGGCCTCTACCCCGCGCCCTTCTTCAACCTGATTGCGCCCTCCGTGGATAAACTCGTCGCCGCGCTCGCGATTCCATAGTCTCCAGTCTCCAATTCTCTAACTCTCCAATTCTCTAATTACCACTTACCAACCCCCGACCCCCATGACCCCCTCCGACCTCCAAACCATCCTGCCTCTCAC
>VFKQ01000323.1 GCA_009885445.1 Anaerolineaceae bacterium
GCCCTTTTTGCCGACAGCGCCCGCCATCGCCGCCGCCGTCCACGATGCGACGGGCGTGTGGTTCAACGAATTTCCGCTCACGCCGGAGAGGGTGTTACGCGGGTTGGGGAAAATCAAGTAGACAGGTAAATACGTAGACACGTAAATACGTAAACGCGGAAAGGCGCGGGCCGACGCGGAATCCGCGTCCGAATTAAAAAATGACTTTCCCCTACATCAACGAAACTGAAGACCTCACTGATTCCGTCCGCGCCCGCGCGAGCGGATCATTCGTGCAACTCCGCGACGGAATTTGTCATTACGAGATCAATGACTCCCCTTCCCTTTCAGGGAAAGGGCCGGGGGTTAGGTCGCTCGTCCTCCTCGTCCACGGATTCTCCGTCCCCTATTTCATCTGGGACCCGACCTTCGACTTCCTCAGCAAATCTGGACTCCGCGTCTTGCGCTACGACCTCTTCGGGCGCGGACTCTCCGACCGGCCACGCGCCCGTTACGACCTGGACTTCCACGTCCGCCAACTGCGGCACTTGCTCGACGCGCTGAAAATTGACGGCCCCGTCCACCTGTGCGGACTGTCGATGGGCGGCCCCATCGTCGCCGCGTTCACCGAAAAATATCCCGAGCGCGTGGCCAGCATGATTCTGATTGACCCCACCGGCACGCGTCCGATTGAATTATCGCGCACGCTCAAGTTGGCAAAAGCGCCGATTCTAGCCGAGCTATTTTTCGGTCTCGGCGGAGACGAAGGCCTGTTGCGCGGTATCGCCTCCGATTTTTTTAACCAAAAACTCGTCGACATGTTCATCGCTCAATATCGTCCGCAGATGAAAATCAAAGGATTCAAGCGCGCGATTCTTTCATCGTTGCGCGAAGACATGCTCGGCGGCTTCCCTGAAATATATCGGCGCGTAGGCGCGCTCCACAAAAAGACTCTGCTGTTGTGGGGCCGCCACGATTCGACGGTTCCGCTCGCGCACAGTGATGCCTTGCTCACCCTGTTGCCCAACGCCAAATTCCACGTCTTCGAAAATGTCGGTCACATTCCACATTACGAAAAGCCCGAAGAAGTAAATCCGATCCTTCTTCATTTCCTACAAGCACCCTATTAACCATCATCCATTCCCCATTCCCTATTCACTGCTCTCTACTCTCTATTCTCTAATCTTCTTCTGATTAAATCCCCTCCATGAAAACCCTATTCACCTCCCTCCTCGCCGTCCGCTACCGCCTGACCATCTTCGCCCTGCTCGGCGGAGCCAGCCTTGTTTCACTCGCGCTCCACCGCACACGCAATGAATACTATGAAACCAGCGGATTCACATTCCTGACCTGGAACCTCTTCCTCGCCTGGATTCCACTCGGCATCGCCTACAGCGCATGGATATTTTCACTGCGCCGCAAATATCTCTACATCGTCATTCCAATTGCCGCCTTCCTGTGGCTGATCTTCTTCCCCAATGCGCCCTACATCATCACCGACCTGCAACATCTCGCCGACCCGGGCATCGTCGTCCCCGCCTGGTATGACGCCATGTTGCTGATGTGGTTCTCCCTCACCGGTCTCCTGCTCGGCATCGTCTCACTTTATTTAATGCAAGACATCATCCAGCGCGAGTTTGGACGCTGGGCTGGCTGGGCGCTGGTCTTCGTCGTCTCCTTCCTCGCCGGTGCCGGAGTCTACATCGGCAGATTCCTGCGCTTCAACTCATGGGACTTAATTCTCGAACCCGCGAAGATACTCTCACAATTCATGCAAGGCGCGCAAGACCCCAGCCTGCGCTCCATTGGCTTCACCATATCATTCGGCGCCTTCTTCCTTTTTGTTTACCTCACCATCTACACCCTCAACCACCTCACCGCAGATCACAGCCATGCAAACTGACCTCGTCCTCCTGCGCGGCGGCGGCGACCTGGCCAGCGGCGTCGCGCTCCGATTGCACCACGCAGGTTTCAGAATCGTCATCACCGAACTCGCCCAGCCTCTCGCCGTGCGCCGCCTCGTCTCATTTTCAGAAGCCATTTACGCAGGGCACATAAAAGTTGAAGATGTCACCGCCCGCCGCGCAACCCCCGAGCAGATCGATGACATAATTTCCCACAACGAGATTCCCGTCCTCGTAGACGAACACGCCGACATCTTACGAATCACGCACTACGAAATAGTAGTGGACGCGCGCCTGACGAAATCCCCTCCCCAACCTCTGCCACGCCCCGTTCCGCTTCACATCGCCCTCGGGCCGGGTTACACCGCCTCAAAAAATTGCGACGCTGTCATCGAAACCCAACGCGGACACAGCCTCGGCCGCGTCTACTGGGCCGGCTCCGCCGCCGCCGACAGCGGACAGCCCGAAGGCAACCCGCGCCGCGTCCTGCGCGCACCCATCACAGGAATCATCACGCCTCGCGCAAATATCGGCGACCACCTAAACGAAGGCGATACCATTGCCGAGATTCAATCCAAAATCGAAAATCAAAAATCGAAAATCGTCTCCCCGCTCAAAGGAGTCCTACGCGGAATCTTAAGAGACGGAACACCCGTCAGCGCTGGACTCAAAATCGGCGACATCGATCCGCGCGACGACCCGGCCCTGTGCTCCCTCGTCTCTGACAAAGCCCTCGCCGTCGGCGGCGGCGTGCTCGAAGCCATCCTCACAAAAATGCACCGCGACGATTCTGAATAAAAAATTGCATGAATATCTCGCGCGCGTTACGTTACACCCAACCCCCTCCGCCCGCAGTAGCGGGCACCTCCCCCAAATCCGGAACGATTCGGGTGGATGCAAACAGGAGTCCAGTTTTCGGATTTGGGGGAGGCCGGGAGGGGGGCGCGCTGGCCTTCGTCGGCGCAGGCGGCAAAACCACAGCCATGTTTCAACTCGCGCGCGAACTCGTCGCCGCCACGCCCGTCATCGTCAGCGCCACC
>VFKQ01000291.1 GCA_009885445.1 Anaerolineaceae bacterium
ATTCACCTGCGCTCGGTGAAGGTGGCCGAAAATTATTCAGTGGAATTTGAAGAGATGTACACCGAAGATTTGTTTGGCACTGATTCGCTGGCCGTCACCCCGAACTCGATCCTGACCATTGACGGCATGGATGTCGAAAATTATTTTTCACCTGATGACGGCGTGGCCGCACGCATAACAGAACTCGTCAGTGGCGCGCAGGAGAATGTCTACTTCATGGCTTATTCGTTTACTTCTGATGAAATCGGAAGCGCCATGCGTGAACGCTTTGCCAACGGCGTGACCGTGATGGGTGTGATGGATGATTCGCAAGTGGCCTCGAATCAGGGCACCGAATTTGACCTCTTTTCCCAAGCGGGCATTGACGTGCGCATGGACGGCATCTCGGGCTTGATGCATCATAAAGTCATCATTATTGACGGCCGTATTGTTATCACCGGCTCCTATAACTTCACAGCCAGCGCCGAAGACCGCAATGATGAAAACATTTTCATTTTTTACAGCGCTGAGATTGCCGAATTTTTCATGGCCGAGTTCGAGCGGATTTTTGCGCTGGCCCCGCAACCCTGATTCGCCGTCACTGGATTATCCTAAATTTATGCGTTTTGGGTAGTCTGGCTCGAAAGAGATTTTAGCCACGGATTTCACAGATTTTCACAGATTCATAATAAATCCGTGGCTAACTCGAATTGGGGGTTAGTGTTGTTTTTTGCCCGTAACCTTTTTGTCTCTGCGGCGACTACTTGAATGTAAGTCATTCAAATCTAAGGAGACATTATCATGAAGAAAACCAACTCGTTCAACGCTGTACGTGCCTTTATCACCATTTCGGTGATGATTCTCAGCGCGTGCGGCCCCACTGCCCCGGCGGCGGCCCCTGCCCAAAATGGCGGCGGCTCTTCCAAGGCGCAGGCCTCGCCTGTGGAATTTAGCGGCGTCATTCAAGCCATGGACGGTGATCAGTGGACCGTGAATGGACAGACCGTCACGGTTACATCCCAGGCCTCAGCGGGTGCCGCTTTCAAAGTCGGCGACTCGGTCCACGTCAGCGGCTCCGTTGGCGCAGACGGCAAAGTGACCGCCTCGAACGTGGGCTTGCCCGCCAGCCCGGCCAGCGGCGTTTCCTCAGCCTCAAGCTCCACTACTTCCACGCCCGACCCGAACGCTACTCCCGGCGCTACGTCCACCGGCGAACCGACTGGTTCCGGCGAAGCAACCGGCGTGGTCGCCTCCATCAGCGCGAGTGAAATCGTGGTCGGCGGAACGTCCTACACCATTGACGGTTCCACCGAAGTTAAAGACAATATCGCTGTCGGCGACACGGTCAAGGTTCATTATGTGACCAACTCCGACGGCACCCTCACCGCTACCGAAGTGGAACTTGCAGATGGCAGTGATGACGACGGCACCGGCACTGGCGGCGACTCGTGCGATGACGCAAACGAGAACTCTGATGACTCGAACGAGAACGCTACCGACTCGAACGAGAACACAACTGAAGATTGCGACAGCGACGATAACACCAACGACGACGATAACGCCAATGAAGACGACGACAACGCGAACGATGACGACGACAACACCAATGAAGACGATGACAACGCGAACGACGACAACACCAACGACGATGATGACAACTCGAACGACGATGATGACAACTCGAACGATGATGATGACAACTCGAACGATGACGACAACTCGAACGACGACTAGTCGCCCGACAGATTCGCGATAAGCCCGCAACTCGTCTGGAGCGCAACACTCGCTCCAGACGAGTTTTCCGTGAATATACTTAATGGAAACACCCATGATGCCAAACAAGAACCTCCCCCAATTTACAGCCCTGCCCTTGCTGGCCTTGTTTGTCATCGGCATGGCGGCCATCCAATTCTCCACCGCAGACATGCCCGATAATGACGGCTTCTATCACATCAAACTTGCACAGGTCATGCGCACTGACGGCCTCAAGCCGGACTTCGTCTGGTTGCCGCTCAGCATCCTCAACGCAGACGAATTCTACGACCATCATTTTCTTTTCCACGTGGCCCTGATGCCCTTCACCTTTGGCGATCTGCGCATCGGCGCAAAATGGGCCGCGGTTATTTTTTCCAGTCTGGCTTTTCTGGCTATCTGGTTTTTATTTCAGCGACAGAAAATCCCTTATGCCTGGTTATGGGCGCTGGGCCTGCTTGGCATTTCAGATGCGTTTCTTTATCGCATGAGCGTCACGCGCGCCCAATCGCTTTCGCTGGCGGCGCTCGCGCTGGCTTGTTTGTGGCTCATCGAAGGCAAACACAAACATCTTGCAATTCTTTCATTCGTTTACGTCTGGCTCTACGATGCCTTTCCGCTCATCGTGGCCCTCGGCGGTTTGCATTTTCTGGCGGTGGCCCTCATTGAACGCCGTTTTGACTTCCGCCCTCTGCTGTACATTTCTGCCGGAGTTTTCCTCGGCTTGATCATTAATCCATATTTCCCGCAGAACCTGATTTTCTCCTACCATCACATGTTGCCCAAATTAACCAACGCCACCTCGGTGCAGGTGGGCAATGAATGGTTCCCCTACGACACCAAACAAATTTTAACAAACTCATTTCCATCCCTGATCGCTTTCGTCAGCGGCATTCTGGCCCTCGGCCTCTCCGACAAAAAAATGGACACGCGCACCGCCTTCAGCCTCTTCGCCGCCCTGCTCTTCGGATTAATGTTCCTCCAGGCGCGCCGCTTCGTGGAATATTTTCCGCCCTTCGCGCTCATCTTCGCCGCTTTCGCCTGCGCGCCCCTTCTCGCCCCCAAAGCGGATTCAGTTTCTGCAAACGCCTCTCCGCGACGACTGCTCGTCCCGGGCCTGCTCGGCTTGCTGATCGTCGTCAGCATAAGTCGCACCCTGCCGCGCACGCAAGAAATGATCGGCAATTCCAAATCTTACGACCTCTATCAAAACGCATCTGCCTGGCTCGAAGCCAACAGCGCCGCCGGCGAGCGCGTCTTCCAATCTGACTGGGACGACTTCCCGCGCCTCTTCTTTTACAACTCACACAACACCTACCTCATCGGCCTCGACCCCACCTACATGCAACTCTACGACCCGCAGATGTACGCGCTATGGGTGGAGATCACCGATGGCAACGTAAAAGACCCCTCCTCGCTAATCGCCGACATGTTCGGCGCGCGCTACGTCCTCAGCGACCTCAACCACGGTGACTTCCTGCGCAGTGCCCGCACCGACGCCGGCCTGCTGGAGGTCTACCACGACGATCAGGCCGTCATCTTTGAAGTGCTTGCGCAACCTTAGGTCAGATTTTCCCGATGATATACTTCGCGCAACTTTCAGAGGAATCATGGATTCAATTTTTAATTCGTGGTATCGTTCAAATTATGCCTGAGTCTAAAAATCCACAAGAGTTGGATGGCCTGAAAAACCTAAGTTCACAAGCCATCGGCGCGATTTACGACACATACTACCCCGACGTCTATCGCTTTGTGCGCTACCGCCTCAACGATGAAACCGCCGCCGAAGATATTGCCAGCGAAGTCTTCGTGCGCCTGCTAGAATCGAGTCAACGCGGACGCGCACCCGACACCAATATCAAAGCTTGGTTGCTGGGCACCGCCTCACACATCGTCAGCGATCACTTCCGCCGCAAATACCGCCGTCCCACCGAGGAGCTCACCGACAACATGCTCGACCCGCTGGCCCTGCCCATAGACGAACTCGACCGCCGCGAACAAGCCAGCTCGGTGCACAACGCGCTTTCACAATTAACCAATGAACAACAAGACGTGCTCTCTTTGCGTTTCGGCAACGGCTACTCCCTCGAAGAGACCGCCGCCGCAATGAAGAAAAATATCAACGCCGTCAAAGCCCTGCAATTCCGCGCCCTGGCCTCGCTCCAACGCGGCATTGGGGAGGTGGCCCATGAGTGATAAACTTTTCGACGCCCTCGAAACCTGCCTGCAAGCCATCGAAAACGGCGAGACCGTTGACTCGACTTTGACCCGCTTCCCGACTCTCGCCGCCGACCTGCGCCCGATCCTCGAAACCTCGCTTCAAGCCCGCGCCCTGGGCGGGTTGCCCGTGCCCGCCGAGGCCCAGCGCCGCGGACGTGTGCGCGTGTTGCGCCGCGCCGCCGAATTGCGCGAGGCCCAACGCGCGCCGCGCCGCTCATGGCTGTTCTCCTTCCGTCCCGCCGCGCTCACGTTCATACTCGCCATCTTCCTACTTAGCGGAACCGGCCTCGTGCGCGCCGCATCTTCATCCCTGCCTGGTGATAATCTCTACCCGCTCAAGCGCACCTGGGAAGATGTGCGCCTGGCTTTTGTTTCAGATGAACAGGAAATCGAAAGCATCGAACTCGCCTATGAAACGGAACGCATCGAAGAGACGAATGAATTAATTGCGCGCGGTCGCACCGAGACAGTTTCTTTCAGCGGATATCTGACCACACAACCCGACGGCACATGGACAGTGGCGGGCATCCCCATTATCATCAACGCTGACACAATTCTGCCAGCCAACCCGCTTCGCGCGGGCGCGGCGATTCGTGTCACCGGCACCACCGATGCGAATGGATTCCTCGTCGCGCAAAGTGTGGACGAAGCGCCCGCCGGCTCAATCGTGCCGGACGTGGAAGACGACGGCCACGAAGAAGGCCCGGGCGACGAAACGCCCGATGAGGGCGGCTCCGGCCAGGGCGCGGGCAGTGGCGGCGATTCGTCAGCGGCGGAAGTGTCCAAATATCGCGGCATCCTTGAAACGATTGACGGAAACAAATGGGTGGTCAACGGCGTGGACGTGGATGTGAGCGGCGCAGTCATCGAAGGCGTGCCTTTTGCTGGCGCTGAAGTGATCGTGGAAGGTTACTACACGGCAGACGGCGTATTCATTGCCACGCGCGTGATTTTTGTTGGCTCGGGTGGCGCTAACGAAAATGGAAACGAAAATGGAAATGGCGGTTCGAACTCAAATGACGACGAGGAAGATGTTCCCGAATTGGAACAAGAATGTAGTAACAGCGGTTCGGGTAGCCCTTGCGATGATAATGAGAATAAAAACGAGAACGAAAACGAAAACGAGAACGATCCGCCCGAACCCTAGTTTTGCAAATCCGTTCATCGCCGCGACGATGAGCGGATTTTTTTATTTCTCCATCCTTTGTGACCCTTGGTGGCATTTCGACAAGCTCAATGCAAGCCTTTGTGGTAAAAGGTTTTGAAATGTGACTTTGTCAAAGTAGTTAGCATCCTTTTCATTTGTTCTCAAACCCGTTATGATACAAATATCTTTTCGTGGAGGCTTTTATGCTTGACACTCAAGGTAATTTCTTTCTGGGCCGCTTGTTTGATGTAGCCAAAAATAAACTGGCCGACAAGGCCTTGTTATATGACCCCGCAGACTTAACCACGCACGCCCTCGTCACCGGCATGACGGGTTCAGGCAAGACCGGCTTGTGCGTTTCGATGCTCGAAGAGGCCGCTCTGCAAAACATTCCCGCCATCATCATTGACCCCAAAGGCGACTTAACTAATTTGCTTTTGCACTTCCCCGACCTTCTGCCTGAAGATTTTCAACCCTGGCTGGACGCCGACGCCGTACGCCGTGAAGGCAAGCCCATTGAACAGGCCGCCAAAGAAACCAGCGAGGCATGGAAGAAGGGCCTCGCCGACTGGGGCATTGACCGCGAACGTTTGAACGCGCTTAAGAACGCCGCGGAGTTTGCCATCTACACGCCCGGCTCCGATGCGGGCATTCCCGTCAGCGTGTTGTCGTCGCTGGCGGCGCCGTCTATTCCGTGGGAGGGCAACCGCGAAATTTTGCGCGAAAAAATTTCGAGCACCGTCACTGCCATTTTGGGCTTGGTCGGCATGGATAACATTGACCCACTGCGTTCGCGCGAACATATTTTGCTTGCAAATATTTTTGAATCGGCCTGGTCGCAGGGCAAAGACCTTGATCTGACCGAATTAATTTTGCAAACCCAAAAGCCGCAGTTCGATAAATTGGGCGCATTCCCGCTCGAGTCTTTTTTCCCGTCCAAAGACCGCATGGACCTGGCGATTCTGCTCAACAACATCCTGGCCGCGCCCGGGTTTGAAACCTGGCGCGAGGGGCAGGGGCTGGATATTAAAGAAATGTTATGGGCCGAAGATGGCCGTCCGCGCCACAGTATTTTTTACATCGCGCACCTGAGCGACAGTGAGCGCATGTTCTTTGTCACTTTGCTTCTCTCCGCTGTTGAAACTTGGATGCGCACGCAAGCCGGTTCCAGCACACTTCGTGCCCTCGTTTACATGGACGAGATTTTCGGATACATGCCGCCGACCGCCAACCCGCCTTCAAAGACCATCATGTTGCGCATGTTAAAACAGGCGCGCGCATTTGGCGTGGGCATGTTGCTGGCCACGCAAAATCCAGTAGACGTGGATTACAAAGGCATGTCTAACACCGGCACGTGGATCATCGGCAAACTGCAAACCGAGCAGGACAAACAACGTCTGCTTGACGGACTCGAGAGCGCGGCCGGCGCCAGCAATCGCGCCAAGTTGGACCGCCTGATCTCCGGCCTGGGCAAGCGCGTGTTTGTATTTCACAACGTGCATGAAAAAGAACCGGTCGTTTTTCAGACTCGTTTCGCGATGAACTACCTCGCCGGACCGATGACGCGCGCACAGATACCTGCGCTGAATCAACTCGTTGGCGCGCAGGCAGTGATCAGTAAACAGTTATCAGTGACCAGTGCGCGCCCCCCCGCCTCAGTGGCCGGACTTGGAGCGGCTCCTGTTTCGATGGCTGACTCGGCCCCTGTCGCACGACCCGCCTCGAGCGCGGCGCGGACGAGCGCTCCGATGGGCGGAAGTGTGACTCGTCCATCCGTCCCCGGAGCGGTGGCGGAATATTTCCTGCCGATGAATTTTGGAATCACCGAAGCCTTCCGCGCCGCCGGTAAGACCATGCCCTCAGACGCGCGTCAATCGGGAATTTTGTATCGCCCCGCTTTGGCCGCTTCGGCGCAGGTGCGTTTTCTAGATCGCAAATATGGCGTGGACGCTGAAGTGGTGCGCGCCGCGTTAGTGGAAAACCCCGAGCGGCGCGGCGCTTTGCGTTGGGAAGATTATATTTATAGCGGCGCGTCCTTTGATAAAGTAGATTCGACTCCCGCGCCCGGTGCGCGTTTTGAATTGCTGGCGGCCACACTGGCTGACGCGAAATTGGTGACGGCCTTGCAAAAAGATTTTGTCGATTGGGTGTATCGCACAACCACGGTGAAAGCGCGCGCCAATGAAACGCTGAAAGTTTTTGGCGGCCCGGATGTTTCGCAAGCCGACTTTATGAAAGCCTGCGCCGAAGCCGCCAGTGCAGGCCGCGATGCTGAGATTAATAAACAAGCCGGTAAGTTGGACCGTCAGATTGCGAGCCTGCAAGATAAGCTGGCCCGCGAAGAACGCGAATTGCGTTCGGACGAAGCCGATTTGCAAAATCGGAAGATCGAGTCGGGCGCAAATTTGGTGGAGCTGGGCGCGAGTTTGTTTGGCTTGGGCCGCAAGAAGAGCATCACCACGCAATTTTCAAAACACCGCCTGTCTGAAAATGCAAAGGCAGATGTGACCGAATCGATACAGGCCATTGATCAGTTTAAAGAGCAGTTGACCGATCTTACAGCCGAGCGCGCCCGCATTGCAGAAGATGTGAACTCGCGCTGGGGTGACGTGGTTAATCGTATCAACGAAGTGACACTCAACCCGAAGAAGACGGACATCTACGTCAATCTTTTCGGCGTGGCTTGGACGCCGCATTACCTCGTTGAGATCGGCGGGCAGACGATTGAACTGCCAGCCTTCGGCGCGGAATAAATTTTTTGTTTTGGGGTTGTAGGGGCACGTCGTCGCCGTGCCCCTATTGTTAATTGGAACCTCGTTCGCTCTTGCCTCGTCATTAAGCCATCTCTCACCCCCACAGGTATAATCCTAAATATGGCAATCGCTTCGCAATCTTTCACTCGTCCTTTGCCGCTTTCGGCGCAAGTTTTTGCCGCGCTGACTCTCGGGCTGGGCAGTTTCTTCGCCTTCATCATCGCCTGGACGTTGGGCTACCAACTGCTTTTTGCCGGGCGCATCTTCCCGGGCGTCTCTGTCGCGGGCGTGGACGTTTCTGGCCTGAACCCACAGGAAGCCTCGGTGAAATTAAATGCCGCGCTGTCGTTTCCGCTCAACGGCACGATTCTCTTTCGCGATAACGATAAATTTTGGAGCGCCTCGCCCGTCGAATTGGGCATGGTCTTCGACGCCTCGGCCAGCGCGCAAGCCGCCTTTGAGCACGGACGTTCCGCGAATCCATTTCGCGCCATCGCGGACCAACTCGGCGCGCGCCGTGGCCCTGCAAATGTGTCGCCGGTTATTATTTTTGACCAGCGCCTGGCCTACGCTTATATTAATAACCTTGCGGCGCAGGTCAACCAGCCAGTGCTTGAAGCCAGTCTAAAAATCGAAGGCACGAACGTGATTACATTGCCCGGCCAAAGCGGACGTCAAGTGGACGTGGACGCAACGCTGGCCCTGCTCAGCGCGCAACTGCAAACTTTTCACGATTTTGAAATTCCGCTTTTCGTGCGCGAAGACGCCCCGTTGATCGCGGACGTTTCCTCGCAAGCTGAGTCCGCGCGCAATATTATTTCACAGGCACTGTTCATTACCCTGCCCAACGCAACCGTCGGTGACGCTGGTCCGTGGGCGTTTGACCAGGCTTTCCTCGCCTCCATATTGACCGTGAAGCGAGTGGACGTCAACGGCATCCCCCAAATTCAAGTGGGACTCGAAACTGGCGCGCTCGTGCAGGCGCTGATTTCCATCGCCGCGCAAGTGGACCAAAAAGCGAAAGACGCACGCTTTTATTTTGATGACCCCACTTCCCAACTTGTGCTCATCGAACCATCTACCTTGGGTCGCGCCACAGACGTACCCGCCACCATTGAAGCCATCAATGCCGCCTTGTTGCGCGGTGAGCACAACTCTGCATTGGTGGTCAACGAAACCAGACCGGCCATCACAGACGATGCCACCGCCGAGTCTTTGGGCATTCGTGAACTGGTCAGCTCGCAGACCACTTACTTTTATGGCTCCAGCGCCGAGCGATTGCAAAATGTAGAAATCGCCGCCGAGCGCTTCCACGGAATCTTCGTCGCCCCGGGCGCAACCTTCTCGATGGGCGAAATCCTCGGCGATGTGAGCCTCGATAACGGCTTCACCGAAGCGTGGATCATTTACGGCGGGCGCACCATCAAGGGCGTCGGCGGGGGAGTGTGTCAGGTCAGCACCACTTTATTCCGCGCGGCATTTTTTGCGGGCTTTCCCATCGTCGAACGTTACTCACATGCTTATCGCGTCTCCTATTATGAGCGCACCGCCGGCGGCGGACGTGACCCCAATCTGGCGGGCATGGACGCCACCGTTTATTTCCCGCTTGTAGATTTCAAATTCGTCAACGACTCGCCCCACTGGTTGTTGATGGAAACCTACTTTCTCGGCGACCACCTCACCTGGAAGTTTTACTCCACCTCCGATGGCCGCTCCGTCACCTATGACACCACCGGCCCGATCAACGTGCGTCCCGCGCCGCCCGCGCTCTTTGAAGTCAACGCCGATCTCAATAAAGACCAGCTCAAACAAGTAGACTGGTCCGCCAACGGCGCAGACGTCACTGTCACGCGCACAGTCTGGAAGAACGGCGCAATTTACTTCACAGATATTTTCCAAACCCATTACGAACCCTGGCAGGCCATCTGTCAATACGGGCCGGGCACCGAAGACCCCGAGAAGCAGGCCAAGAATCAAGAAAAATGTTTGCCGCCTGCATCCTGACCTGACTTGGAAAACAGATTCCCTTATTCACGGACTTCATTAGGTTGACGCGGAAAAGCACGGGTTTTTAAATTTTTTTCCGTGCAAATTCACAATAACCCTTACCACGAAGACACCAAGGCGCTAAGCCACAAAGTTATTTTTCTTGGTGACTTTGAGACTTTGTGCCTTCGTGACTAAAACGCAGATTTTTCAGAAACTTTCTGAGGAGTTAGAAAACCCTTTTCTGACCCACTCAATCCAACATGGTAAAATCCCCGCCTGTTAAACGGAGAAACAATGCTTAGTACCGAACTGCTTGAAATCCTGCGTTGCCCAAACTGCGTCCGCGAAAAAGACGGCCTGCTCACTTTACACAAAGACGCCTGGCTCGTCTGCGCCGACTGCAATCGCAAATACCCCATCCTCGACGACATCCCCGTCCTGCTGATCGACGAGGGCGAGAAGTGGATTCAAACCGAAACGTCCAAACTGCCCATCCCGCCGCCGTCAAAATAATGCGCGACCTGCTCGCAGACCTTTCCAGCGGTGACGAAGCGCGCGCCGAGGCGGCCTCACAAGCGCTGGCAAAGTTTGGAGATTCGGCGGCGACTGCCCTCAGTGACATGCTCGCCCACCCAAACGTGGACGCCCGCTGGTGGGCGGTGCGCACCCTCGCCGCGCTTCCGACTCCGCGCCCCGAGCGGCTCCTGCCTGCGTTAGTCGACTCAGCCCCCGCAGTGCGTCAATGCGCCGCGCTCGGGCTGGCGAAAAATCCCTCGGAAGCCGCGACCCCTCACCTCGTCCGCGCATTGAGCGATGCAGATGCGCTGACCGCTGAATTGGCTGGTCATGCCCTCGTGGCAATCGGCCCGTCGGCGGTGCCAAGTCTGCTGGATGCGCTAAAAAATTCTGCGCAGGCCGCCCGCATTCAGGCCTTGCGCGCCCTCGCAGAAATCGGCGACCAGCGCGCCATCTCGGCTATGATTGCCGCCGCCACAGAAGACTCGGCCATGCTCCACTACTGGGCCGAAAAAGGACTCGACAAATTGGGCGTCAACATGGTCTATCTTAAACCTTGAGAAAAAAATGAAAAAAATCAACCTGCCAAAATTATCCATGCCGAAAATTAAATTCAAGCGACCGACCCTCGGTCAAACCATTTACTGGGTCATCGGACTCAGCCTGGCCATTAGCCTGTTCATCTTTGCGCGCGGCTTTTTCGTGTGCTTCAATCTCGCAAACATCCCGGGCACGCCGCTGGCCAACTGTGCCAATGCCGGCGGGGTCTCTGGCCCGATCATCACCGACCCGCAGGGAACACCGCTGGCGGGCAACCCCACTCCCGCTGGCCCAGCCGCGCCTGTGGATTTGCCGCCTCCTTCATGGGACGGCGGCAGTCGCGTGAACGTGCTTTTCATCGGCATCGACTCGCGCGACTGGGAAGTTGAAAGGTGCCCGCGCTCCGACACGATGATCGTCTTCACCATTGACCCGATTACCAAGACGGCGGGCATGCTTTCCATTCCGCGAGACATGTGGGTGAACATCCCCGGCTCTGACTATGGTCGTATTAATCAAGCCTACAATTTGGGGTGCGCCTACAATCTGCCGGGCGGCGGCCCCGCGCTGGCCATGCAGACGGCCTCGCAGTTTCTGGGTGTGCCGATTAATTATTACGCCCAGGTGGACTTCGACACCTTCATTCAAATGATCGACACCATCGGCGGCATTGATGTGTTGGTCAAAGAAAAGCTCATCCTCGACCCGATTGGCGAGGGCATGGATCATGTGGCGATCACACCTGGCGTGCGTCACCTCACGGGTTGGAAGGCGCTGGCGTATGCGCGCACGCGCCATACGGCGAACGGCGATGTGGACCGCGCCCAGCGTCAGCAACAGGTGGTTTTCGCCATTCTTAACAAGGTATTCACCCCCGATTATTTCCCCACCTTTGTGAAGCAGGCGCCGGATTTGTACAACCAAATGTCGGCAGGTATTCACACTAACATTTCGTTTGAAGATGGTTTAAAGCTGGCCGTTCTGCTTTCGCAGATTCCGCGCTCGGCCATCAAGACCGGCATAATTGACCAGAACATGACTATTCCATTTAACACCACCCTCGGCGGACAGCCCGCGGCGGTGTTGAAGCCGATTGCTGAGCGTGTGCGCGT
Organism: Anaerolineaceae bacterium; assembly: GCA_009885445.1. Lineage (GTDB taxonomy): Bacteria > Chloroflexota > Anaerolineae > Anaerolineales > Villigracilaceae > Denitrolinea. Next base: position 12,009 of record VFKQ01000291.1, read on the forward strand.
TGTGCGCGACGAGATTTTCGGCACCGGCGGCGGCGCGGCCAACGGTCCGCTGGCGGTCAGCGGCCAGGTGGAAACGGCTAACTTGCTGATTCTGGCCAAGCAGGAGAATCCGCGCATTCGTATTTTGAACGGCACGTTCACCGGCGATCTCGGTCAGCGGGCGGCGGCGTACTTTCAGGGTCAGTTTGGACTCAATGTCACCGAGCTGGGCAATACGAGTGGGTTGGAGCGCACCACGTTTGTGATCTACTCGCCCAAGTTGTACTCGTTGAAATTTTTCATGGCGCTGTTTGGAGCAAATAGCCATTCACAAATCAAATTCTCACCCGACCCCGCCTCGACGGTGGATATTGAAATCCGTTTGGGCACGGACGCGATCGGGCTAATTCCGTAGAACAAAAATGTAAAAAAAAAGAGACGGTCACTTTCGTAGTGACCGTCTCTCTTTGATTCGGGCGAGAATCAAAATTGTTATGAATGATGGATGTAGGGCCGCAGCATTGCCGCGGCCCTACAAAATTTATCTCTTCAACACAATATGCAATCCGCCGAAAAAACTTTCCCCGTTGGCGGCGGTGCAACTCGGCGCGGAGAGATTTTCGATGGGCGCACCACCGTCGGCGGCGCGCAGACTGTAGATAATGTTGGGAGCCATGTTGAAGTCTGCGTAGCCGTTGCCCAACTCGGGCTTGAAGCCGCTGAAGAAATGTTCCTCGCCGCCCGGCCACGAGACGATTAATTCGATTCCGGGTAGCTGACGTCCGTCCAGGTTAATGGTCATCACTTGCAAAATGCCGTCGGGCAGGGATTCGTCGCACAGCGATTCTTGTGAGACGAGCGCGAACGGCGCGCCCGGCGCAGGGACGGGTGTGCGCGTGGGGCGCGGTGTTGGGCTGAATAGCGGCAGGGGAATCTCCGTCGAGAAAGGTGGCAGAGTCTCTTGCGGGGCGGAGGTGACGTTTTGTGTTGAATTGACCGGCTCGAAGGAAATTGGCGTCGGGGATTCTGAGCTTGCAATATTTGTCGGTGGGGGGCCGCGCAGGGCCGATGCTAAATCAGCGACTTGCTCGACGGAGGCAAACGACTCGCCGGCGGCCAGCATTTGTTGTGCCTGTGCCGAGAGGGCGGCGTAGGAGTCTGCGTCAGCGAGCAGGGCCAGACGGGCTTTGGCGCGCGCTAAGTCGTGGTTGCTTGCAAACGAAGCGGCGATGGCGGCGCGATATTGATTCTTGAAATCGGCGCGCAGGGCGGCAGGCGCAGAGTCTATTATTTGCACGGGGGCGAGAGTCCACGCGTAGAACAGGCCGAGGGCGGCGCCGAGAATCAGCGCACCAATAATGTCGAGGGGCAGGCGGCGTTCGTTCATGGGGAGGAGTCGCCTGAAGAGGGCTGATAGGTTTGCAGGGCGGCGACCAAATCTTCGATGGCAGAAAGTTCCGTTGCGCTGAATCCGGCCGAGGGTCCGAATTGAAGCGCGAAGGAGGCGATCTGCGCGGGCGGGTCAGCGCCGAAGATGGCGAGTCGGCGCGCGGCGGAGTCTGCATCCTTTTCATTTTGATAGGCTTCGGCCACCATTAAAATATAGTCGGCGCGATAATCGGCGCGCAGGGTGTCGGGAGTTAAATCCACAACTTGAAGCGGGTCAATGACCCAGCCATACAAAAGGCCGAGACCGATGCCGGCCGCGGCCGCGAGCGTGATCCACATCCATCGTTTCATATTTGTATTTTGCCACAGGTGAGGGGAAATGAAAATGCCCGAGCAGGCGACCGGCGGCGCCCAAAGCAACCGCTTACCGTTGCTGTCTTTCGACCCTGGCGGATTTTGCGGCGCTTCGCCGCGCCGGGCCTGCCCGGACGGGCGCAAGCATACCCGATGTGAGAGGGCGAGTCAAACAAATGCGAATTCTGAATTCTGAAATCTGAAATCTGAATTCTTTAAAGTTTGCCAATTCATTCGATAGGCAGTACAATCGCAACATCATCATTCAGGAACTGATGGAACGCGAGCTTCCACCCGCTGGGTTGAGTCTGGCGCTCCCTGAGTTCCGGGGAGGTTCCCTTGGTTACACAATTAAATTCACAGGCGGATGTGCGCCTCGTGCAGGCTCTGTTGGAGCGCCTGGGTTTGCACGTTAAGAACATCGAGTTGTTTGTGCGCGCGCTAACGCACAGCTCGTATGTGAACGAGACCTCTGCGATGATCGAGGACAACGAGCGCCTTGAATTTTTGGGCGACGCTGTTTTGGATTTTGTGTCTGGGGCGTATGTTTATGAGCAATTTCCCGAAATGAAGGAAGGCGAAATGACGCGCATGCGTTCGGGATTTGTGCGCACCGAGCAACTCGCCGAGTTCGCGCGGCAAGTGGACCTCGGGCCGGTCTTGCGTCTCGGACGCGGGGAGCTGGCTTCGGGCGGCCAGGAGCGCGACACGGTGTTGTGCGGCGCGTTTGAGTCTTTCGTTGGCGCACTTTATCTCGACTCAGACATCGCGATAGCCGAGAAATTTATTCTGCCCTTTTTTGAAGCGTCGCGCGAAAAGATTCTCGCTACGCCCGGCCTGTCAGACCCGAAGACGCGCTTGCAGGAATATGCGCAGGCGCATCAACTCGGCGCGCCCATTTACCTGGTGGTGGATAGAAGCGGCCCCGAGCACGCGCGCATTTTTGAAGTGGTTGTCCGTTTGACCGCTCAGGAAATGGGTCGCGGCAAAGGCTCAAGCAAGTCCGCCGCCGAGCAGGAAGCTGCGCAAGCCGCGCTGATTTGGCTGGGGCTGGAATAGGGATGCAAATTAAATCTATTAAACACGAAGGACACAAAGAACACAAAGGTTTTTACTTCGTGTACTTTGTGTCCTTCGTGGTGAGAAAGAATTTAGAATGCCTCTCCGCCTAAAATCCCTCGAACTGCACGGATATAAAACCTTCGCTTCCCGAATGGAATTCCAATTCGGCGAGGGCGTGACTGCCATTGTCGGGCCGAACGGCTCGGGCAAATCTAACATCGCGGACTCACTGCGTTGGGTGCTCGGCGAGCAATCCTACAGCATGTTGCGCGGCAAGAAGACCGAAGACATGATTTTCATCGGCTCTGAGAAACGTCCGAAAGCGGGCATGGCCTCGGCGACGATCACCTTCGACAACACCGACGGCTGGTTGCCCGTGGACTTTTCGGAAGTGTCACTTACTCGCCGCGCCTATCGTGATGGGCACAACGAATATCTGCTCAACGGACAACACGTCCGCTTGAAAGATATCAACGAACTGCTGGCCGCCTCGGGCTTGAGCGAGCGCACATATACCATCCTCGGGCAGGGACTCGTCGACGCATCATTGGCGTTGAAAGCGGACGAACGTCGCCGTCTCTTCGAGGAGGCCGCAGGTATTGGACTCTATCGTGTCCGCCGCGACGAAGCCATCAAGCGACTCGAAACGACACAACGCAATCTTGAGCGCGTACTCGACATCGTGGCTGAGCTTGAGCCGCGACTCAAGTCGCTCGAGCGGCAGGCCAAACGCGCCTCTGAATTCGGACGCGCGCAAGCCGACTTGAAAGTCCTTTTGTTGGAATGGTACGGCTTTCACTGGCATCGCGCCCAGCAGGAAATTGGCGAAATCAACACAACCCTGAAGACTCAAGAGGAACGCACAACGCAAGCGCGTGGCGAATACGAACGCGTTCAAGCCGAAGTGACCGAATTCCGCGAACGGCTTTCAGGTTTGCGCGCCAAATTAAATACCTGGCACCGCGAATCGACTGACTTGCACACGCAACGCGAAAATTTAACGCGCGAACTGGCCGTACTCGACGAACGCCGCCGCGCGCTGACGGCCAGCGGACAATCTCTTCTGGCCGAGCAGGAACGCGCCACTGGCGAAGAGACTCTCGCGCGTGACCGTATCGCCGAAGCCGAGCACGAAGTGGCGCGTTTGCAATCTGATTCTGCCGAAGCGAAAACGCAACTTGCTGTGGCACAGTCCGCGTTGTTGAGCCGTCAGGGCGAACGCGCACAGGCCGAAGAAAAATTAGTCGAAGCGCGCGCGCAAGTTAATGCGTTGAACGCGCAACGCGCCGAAGCGCAGGCGCGACTCGATGAGCTGAAGAGTCGCATCGAAGCGCAAAACACAAAACTCGAAAATGCGCGCATCAGCATCAAGGCCACTGAGTCTGCGTATCGCAGTGCAGAAATAGAACTTGCGAATGCCAGCGCGAAACGCGCAGAGTCTGAGTCTGTGTTGCGCAGTGCCGAAGAAAATGCCGAAAATAAAAAACAAAATATTGACTCGCTCGAAGAAGAGCGCAGACTCAAAACGAGTCAACGCGATGCGCGCGTTGCCGAGCAGGTGCGCTTGCAGGCCCAGCTCGAAGTCATCGAGCAGGCTGAAGCGTCGCTCTCGGGTTACGCCGAAGGCGCGCGCTTGCTGCTCGATGCGGCGCGTCAATCGCGGCTCACTTCGCGCGGCGCGTTGAGCGCGGCCCTGGATGTGCCCGCCGAACTCGAAACCGCCATCTCCGCCGCGCTGGGCGATTCGCTCGATGCGATTTTGCTTCCCGCTGAATCAATTGAAGATGCGCTAAATTTATTAGAGCAGGGCGAAGGTCGCGCCGCGATTCTGCCGCACGATTCGAATCATCGCTCCGCAAATATTTCTTCGCCCGCCGACGAAGACTGCCTCGGCGTGGCCGCCGCGCTGCTGAAAGTGCCCGATGATTTGCGCAGCGCCGCAGAACTTTTGCTCGGCCACACGCTCATCGTAAAAAATCGCGCCGCCGCGCGCAGGCTTGTTAAAGATTTGCCCGCGCATGCGCGCGCCGTCACTTTGGCGGGCGAAGTTTTTCGCGCCGACGGATTAATTTTTGCGGGACGCGCGCCGCGCTCGAGCACGCTGGGACGTCCGCGCCAGAAGCGTGAGACTCAGTCCGCGCTCGAAGACTTGACGACTCGCCTGGCGACTCTCGACGACTCGCTCACGCGCCTCAACGCCGCCCTCGAAGCGGGTCGCCGTGAATTTGCCGCCCTCAAAGCGGACGAGTCTACGGCGCGCCAGTCCCTCGATGTTGCGCGCGCCGAAGAGCAGAAACATTCACTCGAAGCCGAGTCGACGAAACGACAATTTGATTTTGCTCAGTCTCAAGTGGA